>JASHXG010000182.1 GCA_030043675.1 Vulcanimicrobiota bacterium | reverse complement strand
TCCCAGAGGAAGCCCAGCATCCCCGGGTACGGGCTCGTCATGAACATTGGAATTCTCGGCTCGAACGAACGGGCGGTGGCGATCGGCCGGCTGCTTCGCAGCGGCGGCCACCACGTCACCTTCGGTGACCCCGCCGGATCGGAACGGGCCCAACGGGCGGCCGTGGCCGTGGGAACGGAGAGCGAGCTTCCCTACCGCCAGGCGATGCGCTCCGACCTGCTGGTCTTCGCGGTAGGGCGCGACGAGATCGACCGCGCCGTCAGCGCCGTCGGTTCGGGCTCTGAAGCCGTGATCGTGGACGTCGTTGACGGCCGGCCTCCGCACGCTCCGCATAGTGGCGCCGAAATGCTCGCGCACAAGCTCGACACGCATCGCGTGGTCCGGGCGCTGATCAATCTCCCGCAGCCGGGCTCGAACGTCGCCATCTGTGGCGACGACGAGCGCTCGAAGCAGCTGCTCGACGAGGCGCTTCACTCCTGCGGCTGCATCACGACCGATCGCGGTCCGCTCTCGCGGGCCGGCGAGCTCGAGCCGCCCGGGCCGTAGACGGCACTACTTCTTCTTCGGCGAAGCCTTCTTGGGCACGCGCCCACCGGATTTGCGCGCCTCGCTCAACCCGATCGCGATCGCCTGTTTGCGGCTGGTGACCTTTCGCCCCGTGCGCCCCGACTCCAGTTCGCCGAGCTCGAGCTCGTGCAGTGCCTGCCCGACGTCCTTGCGCGCCGCCGGCCCGTACTTCGTCTTTTTGCGCGGGCTCGATTTTTTGCGCGGGCTGGATTTCTTTCTTGTAGCCATCGTGCCCGTCACTTCGTGACGCCGCTGCGGGGTTCCACCCGGCCGCTTCTTGGGTACGAAGCGTCCATGAAAGCTACGTGGAAACCGCATGAGAAGCATGGCCGCTTGACGCGGCAGAGCGATCTTCCCGACAGCGTCTACGCCTTTCCGAAACAGCGCAAAGAACCCCTCACCGATGCACGACACGTCCGTAACGCGGTCGCGCGTTTCGACCAGGTCATCGGCGTTTCGGAAGCCGATCGCAGTCTCGCGTTCGCGAACATCGAAAAGGCGGCGCAGCATTATGGCGTCGATCTCTCCGAGCTGTCGTGGCACGCGCTGGGCGTTCATCCGCAGCGGCACCGCAAAGAAGCGGCGCGCAAGGCAGCCGCGACGCGCAAGCGCAAGGCAGCGGCGGGGAAGAAATCGAGCCCGCGTAAAAAGACGGCACGCAAGGCGACGGCGCGCAAAACCGGCGCGCGCAAAACCGGCGCGCGCAAGGGCGCGGCCAAACGCAAGCGAACCTGACCGACCGCTATGCTCGTGCTGGGGATCGAAACGTCGTGCGATGACACGGCGACGGCGGTCGTTCGCGACGGTAAGAACGTCCTCGCGAGCGTAGCAACCAATCAGGACGCGTTTCATGCAAAGTACGGCGGCATCGTGCCCGAGATTGCCGGCCGCCAGCACGTCGCACTCCTGTCGGCCGCGGTCGAAGATGCGCTCGGGCGCGCCGGCTCGACGTTCGCAGAGCTCGACGGCATCGCCGTCACGCGCGGACCGGGGCTGATCGGAAGCCTGGTCGTCGGCGTCGCCGCGGCGAAAGCGCTCGCGTTTGCCCTGCACAAACCGCTCTACGCGGTCAACCACCTCCACGGTCACATCTTCGCACCATTCCTCGACCGGCCGGAAGCGCCGCCTTATCCGTTGCTGACGTTGCTCGTTTCGGGCGGCCACTCGCAGTTGGTCGCGGTCGAGTCGGCGACGCGGATGCGCATTCTCGGGCGCACCCATGACGACGCCGCCGGCGAAGCCTACGACAAGACGGCGCGCTTGTTGGGGTTATCCTATCCAGGCGGCCCCGAACTCGACCGGCTGGCACGCAACGGCAATCCCGCCGCCTACCCGTTTCCACGCCATCGTCCAGCAGGTGATTCGCTCGACCTCTCTTTCTCGGGCTTGAAGACTTCGGTGCGTTACTTCCTTGAATCGCCGGAAGGCAGCGGCGCGCGGCGCGAGGATGTCGCGGCCTCGTTCCAAGCCGCGGTTGTCGACGTCCTGATGGCTCGCCTCCAAGCCGCCTTCTCGCGCGCGAGCTACGCGGGCGTCGTGCTCTCGGGCGGCGTTGCTGCAAACTCGGCGCTGCAGGCCGCGGTGCGGGCGTGGAGCAGCAGCAACGGCGTGACGTCCTTCATTCCGCCGCCCAAATATTCTACCGATAATGCCGCGATGATTGCTGCTGCCGCCTACTATCAGCGCGACGCGATCCGAGTCGATCCGCTGGCGCTCTCGGCCGACCCGAACCTAGCCTTTCAGCTGTAGCAGGCGCATCCTATGGAAACAAGGCCGGTGCTGCGGCTACGCCGTTAGGCTCCGACGAATTCGGCTGATGCAAAGCGTTAATTCGCTTTCCGGAAGGATAGTCGAACTCAAAGACGTTTCCCGTGTAGTCCGCCGCTTCAATCGCCCAAAGATGCTTGCCGGAACGGTCGAACGCGACCTGCTCGCAATCTGACCGGTTGCAGGGGATCGTGTTCGACGGCTGTTTCTGACCGATGTGGAACGTGAGGAACGCATCGCTGCTCACGAGGAGATTGCCCTGCGCGTCGAAGGCGAGGGCGCTGGGAACGTTCGTGATCATGCCGGTATTTTGCCAGGTTGTCTTGCCCGCCGGCAGAACGTCGACCTCACCATCTCCGGTTTCGAGTTGTCCGCCGGCGTAGAGATTGCCGTGCCCATCGCCGACCACGGAAAAGAGAAACAAATGCGGGTCGGTGACGATTTGAGACTGTTGACGACCCTTGGGATACTTGACGATCACCGACGAGCCGTACACCGGAGTGCTCACTACGTATACCGTCTGGTCCTTTGCAACCCAGATTGCCGACGGCGCGCCGCTGGTGTCGTAGAGAGTTTTGTCGGGCGTTGTCGAGCCCTGCGGGTAGCGGAGGATCTCGGACTGATACACGTAGCCGGTCTGATTTGCGACCCAGAGATTCCGTTCGCTATCCACGAAGAGGCCGGACGCGTCGTCGATGCCCGAGGTGATCTCTCCAACCGGGCGCTGATGGTGACCGTCTTCCATGTACACGCGGACATCCGCCAAGTATAAGTCGGCGACGTAGAGCAGAGCCTTATGCGTCGCTCGCACGGCGGGATCCATCCACGAATGCGCCTTCGCGTCTCGATGGCCTTCGGTAACTACGGTCGGGAGGCCGGGCGACGAGGCTCCCGAGCTACTGCCGGCACAGCCGGTAACGAGGAGCCCGCTCGCCAGCCCGATCGTGAGGACGAATAGCCTGCGCATGCGAAATCCTAACACGTGGCACGAAGTGCTGCGCGCCTCGCACCGTCAGTCCGACTGACCAATTCCGACCTTCGCGCCGGCCGGGAGTTGTTGCGTCATCTCCATCACGCCTGCCGGTTGCGCGCCAATCCGATCGTCGCGCGAATTCTGCGCGCCGGCGGCCGGGATGGGGCCGAACTCTCGGACGCGGCTCTCGTCGCCTACGTCACCGAAGCCGTCGAGTCGTCGATCGAGCGGTTGCCGCCGCGACAACGGGCGATCGTGCGCCGATGCGATATGGGCGGGGAGCGCTATACCGACGTCGCGCGTTCACTTTTTATCTCCGAGCGGCACGCCTTTCGCGAGCGCGACGCCGCCGTGCTGCGGATGTTCGGCCACCTCGCCGCCGCGAGACCGGTTGCCCTCCGCGGCGCCGTCGAGCAAGCCGATCGCTTTTGGCTGCAAATCGCAAATGCCCAGGCGCTCGAGCACAACGGCAGTTGGGAGACGGCTGCGGAGGTTCTCGAGCGACTGAGTTGCCAAGTGGACGACGCCGAACTTCGTTGCTTCGTCCAAACGCGGCTCGCTCGACTCTACGAGCAAGCCGAACAGGCGGGAAACGCCGCAGGCCACCTTTCCGCGGCGCGCGCGCTCGCCGCCGGCTCGCGCCGGCGCTCGGGCTGGCAAGAAGCCGAAGTGGGCGTGACTTCGGCGTGGTTAGCCGCGGGAAGCGGCGACCCGCGTGCTGCCGATCGGGTCGCCGGCCGCTGTTGCGCCGAGCTTGAATCCTGGTCGCAGACGACCAACGAACGGCGAATCTCCAACGCACTGATCGATGGACTGAGCCTTCGAGCGGAACTCGCCATCGCTCGCGGCGAGCTTGAAGCCTCCGCTGCGTTCGCATCGAGGGCGTGCGAGGTCGCGGGCGGCGGGCGTGCATTCGATGCCCAGGTCGTGATTTTCGCGCGCTCGAGCTCGGCAATCGTCGGCTGCTTGCGCGGACGTGAGGCGCAAAGCACGCGGACGGAGTTGGAGCAATGTTATGCGCTTGCTACGCAAGCCGGTCTGACGCGCGAAGCCCTCGTGATCTCGACGCACCTGGCGGCCTGCATGCGGATGGCCCGCCGTCCGGCGGAGGCGGCGCGCTTGTTGGCGCCGCTCGTGCCGGCCGCGAGAACCGTTGCCGTGGGCGGATCGGCGATCGCCTTTTTCTGCGAGCTGGCATCGTCCAGCCTCGAAAGCGCAGACACGGGCGCGGCCGATCGTTACTTGACGGAGCTGCAGCGACGCTCGCTCATCAACCCCTTGGCGCGGGCGTCCGTCGAGCTCCTGGCTGCAAAGACACGCCTCGCGCAACGCGACTCGGTCGCGGCGCTTCGCGCGGCGCAGGCCGCGGAGAGCGGCTTTCGACGACTCGGTCAGGATCGGGTCGTCGGAACGTCGCTGCGGCTTCAGGCCGAAGCGCTGGCGCAACTGGGACAGCGCGAGCGTGCACTTACCAACATCAAATTGGCGATCGAAGCGCTGGCCGGTAAAAGCCATCCAACGCAACTCGCAACGGCTTATCGCGTTCTGGCTTCGCTATCGGGCGAGACGAAATATGCGGCCGCCGCTCGCCGGTTGTGTCACCCTTCAGGATGACGCTGCGTAGAGGTCGCGGCGGGTCGCCGGCAGCTCCACGCTGCCGTCGGCGCGCGGGCGGGCCAGCAGCGACTGAAGGACGCCCATCCGACCGACTCTGAAGCCTTGCGCGCTGCCGGCGAGATAGAGACGCCACGCGCGGTAACTCTGTTCGCCGGCGGCCGCGACCGCGGCGGCGCGATTGCGCTCGAGATTTCCAACCCAGGCGCGCAGCGTACGGACGTAGTGTTCGCGCAGATTCTCGACGTCGCGCACTTCGAAGCCGCTCTGCTCGGCGATGCGCAGCGCGTCACCAACGACCGCCAGCTCGCCGTCCGGAAAGATGAACCGTTCCATGAAACCCCGGGCTCGGCCGCTTTTGCGTCTTGTGCTCTCATCGGCGATCGCGTGGTTGAGAAAGAGCCCTCCTGGGCGCAGCGCTTCGAACGCCGCACGAAAATACGCCGCGAAACGCGAACGGCCTACGTGCTCGAACATCCCAATGCTGACGATCTTGTCGAAACGTTCCCCGCGCAGCTCGCGGTAGTCGCGCAGCTCGATTCGCGCACGGTCGCCGAGGGCTGCTCGCTCGAGGCGCCGCTGCCCTTCCTCATACTGCTTGCGGCTTAGCGTTATGCCGACTGCGAACGCTCCAAACCGCTGCGCCGCGCGGATCACGAGCGCGCCCCAGCCGCAGCCGATGTCCAGCAGCCGTTCGCCGGGGCGCAGCCGCACCTTACGCAGCGTGTAGTCGAGCTTTGCAAGCTGCGCTTCGTCGATCGAATCGACGCCCTCGTCGTAGTACGCGCACGAATAGACCAGTTCCGGATCGAGAAAAGCGCGGTAAAACTCGACCGGCTGATCGTAGTGAAAGCCGATGGCGGCGCGATCGCGAGCGCGCGAGTGCAGCCGGCCGCGCAAACGCGCCTCGCGCAGCGGCGGCAGTGCCGCTCGCGGCAGACGGCGCAGCACCTGCAACAACCCCAGCGCGCGCAGCGGACTCATCGCCGCGACGGCCTGAGTGAGGCGTTCGATCGCCAACTCGAGATCGCCGTCGACGTCGACTAAGCCGGCGGCAAACGCGCGGCCGGCCGAGAGTTCGACCGGCGGCGTGAAAGCGCTTCGCAACGCGCCGGGCGCGGTAAAGCGTAAGACGAAGCGCTCCTCGCGCAGCGCCTCGCTGCGCGTTCCATCCCACAGCTCGATGGAAAAGTCGCGGGCGTAGGCGTCGCCGAAGAGCAGCCGCAGCGCGGTTAGCTCAACGCTCGAAGGCGACGATTTGATTGCGCTCGCGATGGTTGGTCCAGAACTTCGACCCGTCATAAGCCAGAGCGCGTCCGGCGAACGGAACCCGCGCGAGATCCTCGCGCTGTACGGTGCCGTTGGTGCGAACGCGTGTCAAGAAATAGTCGTCGCTCTCCTCATCGTCGGTGGTGAGCAAGTAAAAGGCGCCGTCCACGTAACACTGCCCACAGATCTCGTGGGGCACATCGATGCGTACCACCACGTCGCCGCGTTCGTCGATTCCGAGCAGACGCCGGTTGTAGAACTGACTCACGTAGAGCCGGACGCCGTCATAACTCAGCTGCGAGCCGGTATCGTCGGGACAAGCGATGGCGTCGCGATCCTTGAATCCGTGTCCGGGGGCGAAGCGCCGAATGATGCGGTTATCATCCTCACCCTCGCCGCAGATGACGCGCAACTCGTCGCCGACGACCGTCATGCCCCACGGTTTTCCCGGCGCGCGCTGCTCTTCGACGATCGTCCACTGGCGCGGATCGATCGCATAGAGACGACTGGTCTCGATCGATCCCATCCACAGCAGCTCGCCGTCGAAGGCGATCGACTGCGGCCGCGGGGCCGGTGACGGCAGGCGCAGCGTTTCGGTTACGTCGTGCATACTTGGGCGCTTCGCCTTCCTTTTAACTCCCCCTGGCCCGCTCTAGCTGAGCCATCGTACATTCACGTGGCGGCTTGTCGGGGCGCCACCTCAAGAATCGAGCGGCGTGCCGGAAACGCCGCGCGGTCACATGATCGAACGTGACCTCGACGACGATCTCGGGCCTCACCGGAAACCACGGCGTATCCTCGCCCCGTCGCCACCGGCTCGGACCTCCGGGTGCGGCCCCGGTAAACCCCGGCGGCTCGACAATCGGCTTGAGCAACGCGGCGGCCCGCTCGCGCTGCGCCGCGCTCATGGAACCGACGAAGCCGACATGGTGCAATGCCCCTGCATCGTAGAGTCCCAAGAGCAACGAAGCGATCGAACCATCTTTGGCCTGGCGAAATCCGCCGACCACGCAATCCGCCGTATAGCGGCGTTTCACTTTGACCGCCGCATCGCGGCTACCAAAGGCATAAGGAACGTCCCGTTTGGCGATTATGCCGTCGATACGGACGGCGCTACCTGCGAGCCACTTGGCGGCCACGCTTCGATCGGCGGTCGATGGAGAGAGCACGATCCTCGCGGTGCCCCCGAAGTTTTCTGTCACGAACGAGTCGAGATGCCCGCGCCGGACCGCGTAGGGATCGGCGTACACGGCGTCCCGTCCGCGCACCAGCAAGTCGAAGAGCGCATAGGTCGCCGGCGTTTGCTCAGCAAGCATCCGAACGCGACTATCTGCGGGATGAATACGCTGGAGCAGAGCGTCGAAATCGAGGCCGGCTCCCGACTCGATGAAGAGCTCGCCGTCGACGACGAAACGGCGTGTCTTTGCCATCAGCAGTGCCGCCACAATCTCGGGAAAGTATCGCGTCAGGAGCTGGCCCGACTTGGACTGCAGCTCGACGGCGGGTCCCTCCCGGAAAGCGATGCAGCGAAAACCGTCCCATTTGGGCTCGTACGTCCAGCCCCCGCCCGCCGGAATGCTCTCGACCTGACGCGTCTCCATCGCATCGACCGGCGGCTGCAGAAGCAGCCCTTCAAATGGAGGCACGACGACTCCCCGTTCGCTGCAAGTCGAACCGTCCGCGCCGGCTCAGTAACGCTTCCCAAAGGTCGCCGAGGCGCGCGATACGTCGCGGAACGTTATGCAAAGTGAAGTCGGAAGGCTCGCAACCCTTCTCGATCTCCCCCCACGTGACCGGCGTCGACACGAGCGCTTCGGCGTTGGGACGCACCGAGTACGCCGATGCCAGCGTCTTTCCGAAGGCATTTTGATTGTAGTCGACGAGCACGCGGCCGGGCGGCCGTTTTGCAACCCGATACTCGGCCGTGAGCACGTCCGGGTGGGCGCGTGCCATCTGTCTTCCAATCTCTTTAGCAATCTCCCAGACCTCGCGTTGCCGCGGACCGATGCGGATCGCGACGTAAACGTGCGCGCCGCTACTGCCCGACGTTTTGACGAACGGCCTCATCCCAAGGCCTTCCAGGACATCACGCACGATCAGCGCGGCCTCTCGAACCACCGAGAACGACGCGCCTTCGGTCGGATCAAGATCGAAGTGCAAGTAGAGCGGACGGTCGGGATCGTCGCAAAATGAATACCAGGGGTTGAGGTCGATACAACCCAGATTTATCACCCAAAGCAGGGACGCGCGGTCGTCGATGACCGGGAAAGCGATCGTACTGCCCGAGCCGTGTTCGATCGAGCACGTGCGTATCCAGGCGGGCCGCGCCGCCGGCGCGCGTTTCATGTAGAAGAATGCTCCGTCAACCCCATTGGGATAGCGCTTCATGACGATCGCACGATCGCTGACATGCGGTAGTATCGTGTCTGCAATTGCTAGGTAATAGGCGAGGAGATCGCCTTTTGTCACTCCAAGCTCCGGGAAGTAGACCTTGCGCAGATTCGTCAGCGCGACGCTGTGGCCGTCGAGTTCGAGCGTCGCCGCATCAACGTCGGGCGGAACTACGGCGACGCTCGGGCTCACGTCGCGTCTTTACCCAGCGGTTGGCGCGCCGGCACCCTTGAGACCGGGGCCGTCGACGGCCGGCGTTGAACACGCTCCGCTTGACGACGCTGTTGACATTGGGACATGGCACTGCCGGCGAGCTCGATCTGGCCGCGCTCCTGCGCCTGAACGGGATCCGCGCCGTCGTCGACGTCCGGAGCGTGCCGAAGAGCCGCCTCCACCCGCAGGTCTGGAAAGACCGCTTGGCTCAGTGGGTTCCGGATCTTGCCGGCGCGAGCTATCAGTGGTGTCCGGCGCTCGGCGGTTTCCGTCGACCTCGCGCCGACAGTCCAAACGTCGCGCTGCGTCATGCGGCCTTTCGCGGATACGCCGATTACATGCAGGGCGACGTGTTCTTACGCGCGCTCGATGAGTTGACGTCACTCGCCGGCGAACGCGGCACGGCGATCATGTGCTCGGAGAGCCTCTGGTGGCGGTGCCATCGCCGGCTGATCGCCGACGCGGCGTCGCTCCTGCGCGGTCTCGATGTCGCCCACATTATGCAGACCGGTCCTCGACAACCACACGTGCCGACCGATGGCGTGAGAGTTCTTCCGAGCGGCGTGCTCCAGTACGATCTCGCCGCGCCCCCGGCGGCTATCGAGGACCAACTGCCGCTTGCAGCAGCGACGCCGCACGATCGATCTCTTCCTCCGAGATGATCAGCGGCGGCGCAAAGCGCAGCGTGTTGCCCGCGGCCGTCCCGATCAGCAGGCCGCGCTCGCGCGCCGCGGCGGCGATCGCCTGCGCTTGATTCGGCTCGATGACGGGGACGCCGATCAGCAAGCCGAGTCCGCGCGGCGTTCCGAGCACGCCGGGATTGACTGCCGCCAGTCGCGCCAGCGCTCCAAAGATTTGCGCGGAGCGGGCGCGTACCCGCGCATCGAGGTCGAGCGCGTCGCGCACGCGCAGGTGCGCGAGCGCGGCCGCGCACGGAATCGGCGAGCCGCCAAAGGTCGATCCGTGATCGCCGGGCGCGAATCCGCCCGCAGCGCGCTCGTTCGCCAGCAGCGCGCCGATCGGCAGTCCGTTGGCGAGGGCTTTCGCCAGCGTGACAAGGTCCGGGCGCACGCCAAACTGCTCGAAGGCGAAGAGCGATCCGGTACGGCCCATGCCGCACTGAATCTCATCGAAGATCAATAGTGCGCCGCGCTCGTCGCAAAGCCGGCGCGCGGCCGCGAGAAACTGCGTGTCCGCTACGTGCACGCCGCTCTCACCTTGCACCGGCTCCACGATCAGCGCCGCAACCTTCTCGTCGATCGCCTCCTCGAGCGCGGCGACGTCGTTGAACGGCACGAAGGTAAAGCCGGCCGGCAACGGACCAAAACCCTCTTGGTAGCGATCGTTTGCAGTAGCGGCCAGCGCACCCAGCGTTCGCCCGTGGAACGAGCCGGTGCAGGCGAGGATCGCGTTCCGTTGCGTTTCGCCGCGGCGATAGGCCGACTTGCGCGCCAGTTTGATCGCGGCTTCGTTGGCTTCGGTGCCGGAGTTGCAGAAGAACGCGCCGTGCATTCCGGCGCGCGATACCAGCTCGCGCGCGAGCGATCCGCTCGGCTCGTGGTAGTAGAGATTGCTGGCATGCACGAGCTTGCGCGCCTGCTGCGCGACCGCATCGGCGATCGCCGGGTGGGCGTGGCCGAGCACGCAGACGGCGATGCCGGCGATGCAATCGAGATAACGCCGCCCGCGATCGTCGATCAGCTCGCAGCCCTCTCCCGCGACGATGGTGATCGGCGCGCGATTGTAGGTGGGCAGGAGCGCTTCTTCGCGCACCATCACGTGCGGTAGTTCGCGTTGATGCGGACGTAATCGCGTGAGAGATCGCAGCCCCAAGCGGTCGCTTCGGCATCGCCGAGGCCAAGGCGCAGCTCGACGAAAATCGTCGAGGGTTCGAGCTCGCGATGCGCTTCGGCCTCGGAGAGCAGCTCGACCGCGCCGGCGCCGACCCATGGCTTGCCATTGACGTCGAGCGACCAAAGTTG
>JASHXG010000181.1 GCA_030043675.1 Vulcanimicrobiota bacterium | reverse complement strand
GTCCGCATCATCGGCGACGTTACCGAGGATCGGCTCGAAATCGTTCGCAGCGCCGACGCGATCGTGCGCGACGAGATCGACGCAGCTCGTCTCGAGCCGCACCCGTGGCAGTACTTCGCGGTACTGACGCCGGTCAAAAGCGTGGGCGTGATGGGCGACGGACGCACCTATGCCAACTTGGTTGCGGTTCGCGCGATTACCAGTGAAGACGGAATGACGGCCGATTGGGCTCGGCTACCGCACGAGCTGCTCGAACGCATCTCGGCGCGCATCGTCAACGAGGTGCGCGGCGTTAATCGCGTCGCCTACGACATCACGACCAAGCCGCCCGCCACCGTCGAGTGGGAGTAGAAGATGCGCGTGCTCGTCGTCGGGGGTGGTGCGCGCGAAGATGCGCTCTCGTGGCGTCTCCGAGCATCACCATCGTGTGATGCAATCTTTGCGGCGCCGGGAAACGCGGGCACGGCGTCGCGCGGCGAGAACTGGAGCATCGGGGCAACCGATGGCAAGTCGCTCGCCGCGCGATGCGCCGCCGAGGGAATCGACCTCGTCGTTCTTGGTCCCGAAGCAGCGGTCGCCGCGGGCGTCGGCGACCGCATTCGGGACGCCGGTGTCGCCGTCTTCGGTCCGAATCGCTCGGCCGGGCGGCTGGAGTCGAGCAAGGTCTTCGCCAAGCGCTTTATGGAGCGCCACGGCGTTCCGACGGCGCGCGCCATCGTCGTGCACTCGCTCGAGGGCGCACTCAAGGCGCTCGAGGAGTGGAGAGGCGCGGTGGTCGTCAAGGCGGATGGACTAGCCGCCGGCAAGGGCGTTGTGGTTGCCGAGGACGTCACCGAAGCATCGGCGCTGCTGCGAACTTGGTACGGGCAGAATCGAATTCCGGGCGGCGGCTCGGACGTGGTATTGGAGGAGCGGCTCGTCGGTCGCGAGCTCAGCCTCTTCGCGCTCGCCGATGGACGCGCGATGATGCCGTTCGGCAGCGCGTGCGATTACAAGCGAGCCGGTGACGGTGACACCGGCCCGAACACCGGCGGCATGGGGGCGTATTCGCCGCCCGGCGATTTTCCGGAATCTCTCGAGGACGTCGTGCGGGAGCGGGTACTCGCGCCGGTGCTGCGCGGACTCTTGGCGGAGGGCGAAGCGTATATCGGCGTGCTCTACTGCGGTCTCATGTGGACAGCGAGCGGCCCGTACGTCATCGAGTTCAACGCGCGCTTCGGCGATCCCGAAACGCAAGTCTTGATGCCGCGCATCGCGGGTGATTTCGCCCTGCTCCTGAAGTCGGTCGCCGACGGCGCCATGGACCTGTCGCTGGCGACGATCCTGCCGCGTCACTGCGTCGGCATCGTTCTCGCCACCAGTGATTACCCGCGCAGCAACACGCCATTGGCCGGATTGACCCGCGATCTCTCGCTCGGCGCGGGGTGTCAGATCTTCTGGGGCGGCTCCGAGCTCGTTGACGGTAAAGTCAGCAGCGGCGGAGGACGCGTGTTGACGCTTACCGCGCTCGGCGAACATCTCGAGGAAGCGCGCGCCCGCGCCTACGATGCGGTCAAGGCGCTCGGGGGCCGGCTGGGCACGACCGATTTG
Organism: Vulcanimicrobiota bacterium; assembly: GCA_030043675.1. Taxonomy (GTDB): domain Bacteria; phylum Vulcanimicrobiota; class Vulcanimicrobiia; order Vulcanimicrobiales; family Vulcanimicrobiaceae; genus Cybelea. The sequence goes on along the minus strand of JASHXG010000181.1, from coordinate 1,514 downwards.
ACCTACCGGACCGATATCGCCCTGGTATGAAGCGCAGGCACGTGTGATCCAAGCGTTTGCGCTCGTGGTGGCGCAAGCGGCCGCGACGCCGTCGCCGGCGCAGATCTTCGCGCGAGCGCAACGGGCGTGGCTGGCTCGGACGATTCCACCCTACGAGTCGTTCGCAGTCGCCTGCGAAAAGACGTTTCTCGCGCCGCATTGCGCTGCCGGCGATCGCGTCGAATTCACCGTGCGCGCGAGCGACGGGCGCACGTACGCCCAAACGCTGCCGGCCGGCCCCACGCCGCCCAAGGTTCTGCTACGCGGCGGCTACATTACCGGGCCTGCCGATACGCCGCTCGGGTTCTACCGGGTGCTGCCTAACGGCCAGTCGCCGCCTCCCTCGCCGCCGCCGAACTTTGCGCCCGATCCGTTGGAAACGATCGCGACCGTGACGAGCAGCGCGCACGTCTACGACATCCGCTTGGCCGGCCAGGAGAGCATCGATGGGCGGACCTGCTACCACCTCGTGCTCCGCCCCCTGACGGCACCCGATCGCTACCCGCTGCGCGAACTCTGGGTCGACGCGAGCAGCTTCGAGATCGTGCAGCTGACCTACGAGCGGCCGTACGACGCGGAACACACGCGCGCCAGCGTCCGCTATCGCTTTGCGCCGATCGGGAAGGACCGAGTCTGGGCGATCGTCCACATCGAGGCGGACGCCGCCATCCACCAGCTCTTCTCGACCAAGACGGAACGGGTGGACGACGATCTGAGCGACATCAGCTTTCCCTCCAGCGCCCCGGACTGGTATTTTGAACCGTAGGGAACGAGCGCACGCTCGCGTAAGCGAAGCCGTAGCCGGGATGAACGGAGAACGACTGGGTGTAACTTCAGCGCCACCAGGAGGTTAGTAAGAGAGCGTCATGGCCTATCGCTTCCAACCGCAGAGTCAACAGGCGTTCGCGCCCGCGGTTCCGACCCACTCGCTGCTCGCGCAAGTGCTCGGGATCACGGCGCTCGGCCTCTGTGTGACCGCGCTCGCCGCGTGGCTTTTCCAAGGCGTGATTTCGCCGGGTCTCGGCCTGGTCGCGATGCTGGTCGGCTTCGTTCTGCTCTTCGCGATCTACGGAACGCGTCAGAACGAAGCGCTGTCGCTGCTGCTCTTTTACGCGTTTACGTTTTGCCAAGGCTTGGGCATCGCGCCCGTCATCGGACAGTACGTGCACGCGGTCGGCTCCGGCGTCGTCGTAAATGCGGCGCTGACTACGGGTTTGGGCATGTTCGCGCTCGGCGCGATCGTCTACGCGACCGGGCTTGACCTGCGTCGCTTCCAGGGCATCTTCATGATCGCGCTTTTGGGGTTGATCGTCGTGGGGATCATCTCGATCTTCGTGCGCTTCATTCACCCCGAAACCTACGCCTGGATCACGCTGGTCATCTTTTCCGGTCTGGTTCTGATCGATTTCGCGCGAATTCGCGCCGGCGGCGACGGTCTGACGCCGGTCCTGATGGCGACCAGCATCTACCTCGAC
>JASHXG010000180.1 GCA_030043675.1 Vulcanimicrobiota bacterium | reverse complement strand
GACGTGCTCTCGGGGGTTCCAAGCATCGCCATCGGACTCTTCGCGTACGCGCTGCTGGTCGCGCCGTTCAAGCACTTTTCGGCCTTCTCGGCCTCGTTTGCGTTCATGATGCTGATGCTGCCGCTATTGGTGCGCACGTCCGAACAAGCGATTCGGACGGTGCCGCAAACGGTGCGCGAGGGAGCGCTGGCGCTGGGTATGTCGAACTTCCGCGCCACGGTCCAGATCGTGTTGCCGACCGCGCTGCCGGCGATCGTGACCGCGTTGCTGCTGGCGATTGCTCGCGTCACCGGCGAAACGGCGCCGCTGCTCTTTACGGCCTTCGGCAGCCAGTTTTGGGAAACGAATCCCGGTAACCCGATGGCGGAGCTGTCGCTGCAGGTGTTCACCTACGCGATCTCGCCCTATCCGAGTTGGCAGGCACAGGCCTGGGGCGGCGCGCTGCTTTTGATCGTCGCCGTCTTCATCTTGAGCCTCGGCGCGCGGCTGATGCTGGCCCGCGCAATGCGAGGACTCTCCGAGTGACCGGGGTCGCTGCGCCTCACGAAATCCTCGCGACCGACGACTTGAGTGCCTATTACGGCGACCATAAAGCGGTCGGTGACGTCTCGATCCAGTTTCGGCGCAAAGCGGTGACCGCCTTGATCGGGCCGTCGGGCTGCGGGAAGACGACGCTGTTGCGCTGCCTCAACCGGATTCACGAAGTCTTGCACGATGCGCGCGTGACCGGACGCGTCTTGCTCGACGGCAACGACATCTACGCGACGGACATGGACCCGATGCGCGTGCGGCGGCGCATCGGAATGGTCTTCCAGCGTCCCAACCCGTTTCCGACCCTCTCGATCCTCGATAACGTCCTGGCCTGCGGGCGGCGCGGCTTGAGCCGGGAGCAGAAGCTCCAGGTTGCCGAGCGCGCGTTGCGCGCGGCAGCACTCTGGGACGAGGTCAAGGACAAGCTGAAAACGAGCCCGTTGCGGCTCTCCGGCGGTCAGCAGCAACGCCTGTGCATCGCGCGCGCCATTGCCGCCGAGCCCGAGGTGCTGCTCATGGACGAGCCGACCGCATCGCTCGATCCGATCGCGACCGCGGTCATCGAAGAGCTGATGTCCTCGCTCGCGAAGGAGTTCACGATCGTCGCGGTGACGCACAACATGCAGCAGGCCGCGCGCGTCTCCGAGGTAACCGCGTTCATGCTCGCCGACGAGACCCGCATCGGACGTCTCATCGAGGTCGATGATACCTCGAAGCTCTTCACCAAGCCCAGCGATCCCCGCACCGAGGACTACATCACAGGGCGTTTCGGCTAGGTCTCCGAATTTGTCGGCAGCGGAGGTGGCCGGCATGTTTGCAGGGCGGGTCGCATTGGTAACGGGTGGTACGCGCGGCATCGGCGCCGCGATCACGCAGGCGTTGGCCGACAACGGCGCAACGGTCGCGGCCGGTTACAACCGCGGTAAAGCGAGCGCCGAAGAGTTCGCGCTGCAGATGGAGGGCCGGGGCGCCCGCATCTCGATCCACCAAGGTCGCGTCGACGACGTGAGCGACTGCAACCGGGTCGTCCAAGAGGTGATGGACCGTCACGGGCGCGTCGACTATTTGGTGAACAACGCCGGCATCACGGTGGACAAGACGGTGCGCAAGATGACTGCCGAGGACTGGCAGCAGGTGCTCAACGTCAATCTATCGGGTGCTTTTCAGATGACGAAAGCCGTGCTCGAGCACATGATCGAACGCGGCTCGGGGCGCATCGTGAACATCAGCTCGGTGATCGGCGAGACCGGCAACGTCGGCCAGGCGAACTACGCCGCTTCCAAAGCGGGCCTCTTCGGCTTTACCAAGAGTCTGGCGCTCGAGATGGCGCAGCGCGGCATCACCGTCAACTGCGTCGCGCCCGGCTTCATCGAGACCGAGATGGTGGCGGCGATCCCACAGGAAGCGCTGGCAAAAGTCGTGGCGAGAATTCCGCAGCGCCGTCTCGGAAAGCCTGACGAAGTCGCGCGCGTCGTGCGCTTTTTGTTGGAGGACGAGTCAAGCTACATCACCGGCGCCGTCTATGCGATCAACGGCGGCCTCGATATGTAAAGGGTTTTTCGCCGCTCGCTTCGTAAATCTAGCGCGTGAGTAGTTTACCTTTCGAGGGCCGGGTGGCGATGGTTACCGGCGGAGCAGGCGGCATCGGCAGCGCGATCAGCACGCTGCTCGCTAATGACGGCGCGTCGGTTGCGATCTTAGGGCTGCCCGAGGATCGCGCGCGCACGCAAGCGCTTCGCGCCCGGCTGGACGGTGCGGCAAAGCGCTTGCACTTCTACGAGAGCAACGTCGGCGTCTACGAACAGTGTCGCGAGGCGGCGGCGACGGTCGTGCGCGAGCACGGACGCATCGACTTTCTCATCAACAATGCGGGGATTACCCGCGATCACACGATTCGCAAGATGACGGTGGAAGAATGGCAAGCGGTCCTGCAAGTAAATCTTTCGGGGCCTTTTTTTATGATCAAGGCGGTGCTCGAGACGATGATCGAGCAGGGCTTCGGCCGGATCGTCAACATCAGCTCGGTGGTCGGTGAGAGCGGCAACTTCGGACAAGCGAACTACGCGGCGGCCAAAGCCGGATTGATCGGGCTGACCAAGACGGTCGCGCTCGAGGTAGCGAGTCGCGGCATCACCGTCAACGCCGTCGCGCCCGGTTTCATCGAGACCCCCATGACCAAGGCGATGCCTGCCCAAGCGATCGAGAACGCGATCGCGCAGACGCCGCAGCAGCGTCTCGGACGGCCCGACGAGGTCGCGCAACTGGTACGCTTTCTTCTCGACGAGAAGGCCGGTTACATCACCGGGGCGGTCTACAACATCAACGGCGGCTGGTACATGTAGATGGAGACGACCATGCCGCCCGAAGAGCTGAGTTACGGCATCGGCATCACCGGACTCGATCCCGCCTCGCTGACCGACGCGCTGCGCGCCGTCATGGCCGACGCGATGATGGATCCGATGCGCATGGGAACGTGGCTCTCGACGCTGGCATTAGCCGAACAGAATGTCGGGATGAACATGCTGCGCCGGCTCAGCGGACAAGCACCGGGTGACACCGGGACGGGAACGAAGGGGGACAAGCGATTCGCGGAGCCCGAGTGGAGCAGCAATCCGATCCTAGCCGGGATCGTCGAGGATTATCGCGTGCGCACGCAGGCGGCGCTGCAGCTGGTCGACTCGGCCCGGCTGCCGGAGGCGACGCGGCATAAAGCGCGTTTCGCGATGCAGCTGATGTGCGACGCATTCGCGCCGAGCAACGTGCCGTGGCTGAATCCGGGCGTCCTGAAAGAGGCGACCGATACAAACGGTCTGAGCTTGGTGCGCGGTTTACAAAACTTTCTCGACGACGTGCGCGACAACGGCGGCTATCCGCGCCAAGTCGACCGCTCGGGCTTCGAGTTGGGCGTCAACATCGGCGCTACGCCGGGACGCGTCGTCATGCGCAACGGACTCATCGAGTTGATCGCTTACACCCCGCAGACGCCCGAAGTCCACGAGATTCCCTTGCTTTGCAGCCCGCCGTGGATCAACAAGTACTACATCATGGATCTCGCGCCCGGGCGTTCCTTCGTGGAATGGGCCGTGCAGCACGGCCATCAGACGTTCATGATCTCCTATCGCAATCCCGATGAGAGCATGTCCCAGTACACGATGGACGACTATTTGCGCGAGGGGGTACTGGCTGCGCTCGATTCCGTGCAAGAGATCACCGGCGCGCCACGGGTCAACATGGCCGCGCTCTGTCTGGGCGGAACGATGACGTTGATCGCGCTGGCCTATTTAGCCGCGCACGGCGCTGGCGATCGCGTCGCGTCGGCGACCCTGACGAACACGCTGGTGGATTTCAGCATGCCGGGCGATCTCGGCGTCTTCACCGACGAGGACACGATCGCGCGCTTGGAGCGCCGGATGCACGAGCGCGGCTACCTCGACTCGGCCGAGATGGCGCGCACCTTCGACTGGATGCGTTCGAGCGATCTGATCTGGAGCTACGTCGTCAACAATTGGTTCAAGGGAAAGCAGCCGCCCGCGTTCGACATCCTGGCATGGAACGGGGATTCGACGCGCATGCCGGTCGCGATGCATTCGCAATATCTGCGCACCTGCTATCTCCATAACGCCATCGTCGAGCCGAAGGCGTTCACGATCGGCGACACGCCGATCGATCTTGGCAAGATCACGACGCCGCTCTACGTGCTCGGTGCGGAAGGCGACCACATCGCGCCCTGGCGTGCGACGTATATGACCACGCAGTACGTGGGGGGAGAATCGAAGTACGTCTTAACCAACTCCGGCCATATCGCAGGCATCGTGAACCCGCCGGGCGGGAAGAAGACGTGGCATTATACCAAGCCGGTCGCGCGGCGCGGCGAGAGCCCCGATGAGTGGCTGGAAACCGCCGACCGCCACAACGGCTCGTGGTGGGAGGATTGGGCCCCTTGGGCCCAGGCGCGCGGCGGCGCGTTGCGCGCTCCCTATACGGTAGGCGATGGCGATCCGGCGCCCGGCGTCTACGTGCGTAACGAAACCGCACCGCCCTTTGCGCCGGCGATCGAGGCGCAACCATGAGCGAGGAGGAGAAGGGCGGTACCGCTTGGCGCAGCCTTGGTGAGTTCATTCGAGCGCAGCGCGAGCTTGCGAACCTTTCGATGCGCCAGCTGGCGGAGATCGCGAAGATTTCCAATCCCTACTTGAGCCAAGTCGAGCGCGGGCTCTACAAGCCCTCGGCCGACGTGCTCAAGAGCATCGCCAACGCGTTGCAAATCTCGGCCGAGACGATGTACGCCCAGGCCGGCCTGCTTGACGATTCCAAGGGCGAAGCCGGCAGCCACCACGGCGTGGAGCATGCGATCAAGATCGACCCTCAGCTGACCGTCGACCAGAAGGAAGCCCTGATTCGGATCTATCGGAGCTTTACAAGCAAGGGGTAGCCCGAGCGATCGACAGGAGGGCGAAGGGCGGTTGACGCACATAGCAGATGCTTGGTATACTTAGCGCACAGCCCTCAATCCTCACGTCCAGCACTGTGCTAAAGGAGAGAACCCCGCTCATGGCCCTCAACGTCGTCGACTATTTCACCAAGCTGCAAGAAGAGAGTCTTGCGGCGATCAAGCAGACCCAGGATGCCAGCCTCAACGCCTTCGGCAAGCTTCGCGAGCTGAACAAGGAGTTCGCTGAGAAGCCGGGCAGCGTTCCGTCGTTCGAGAATCTGCCGACCCCGACCCAGCTCGTCGAGCTGTCGTTCGGCTTCGCCAGCCAACTGCTCGAGATGCGCAAAGCCTACACCCTGAAGATCGCCGAGATGCTCGTCGAGACCCAGAAGCAGGCCGAAGCCGCCGTCAAGGTCGCGGCCAAGCCCGTCAGCAAGTAGTCCGAAACCGCGTCGCATGAAAGCGCCCGGCTCGAGAAGCCGGGCGCTTTTTCTCTGTCGAACGACGGTAGATGGACTCAACGATGACGATCGGCGGTGACTTGACGGTGCATCGTCTCGGCTACGGGGCGATGCGCCTCTGCGGTCCCGGCATTTGGGGCTGGCCGGCGGATCGCGAAAACGCGCTGCGCGTTCTGCGGCGCGCGCTGGAGCTCGGCGTGAACTTCATCGACACCGCCGCCTCGTACGGGCCGGGCGTGAACGAAGAGCAGATCGCGCAGGCCCTGCATCCCTATCCGCAAGGACTGGTGATCGCGACCAAAGGAGGCACGTCGCGCAAAGGTCCGGGCGACTGGACGCGCGATGGGCGCCCGGCCCAGCTCGCGCGCGAGTGCGAGGAGAGCTTGCGGAGGCTGCGTGTCGACCGGATCGATCTCTATCAACTGCATGCGGTCGATCCTCGCGTGCCGTTCGAGGACCAAATCGGGGCGTTGCGCGGCCTGCGCGACGCCGGAAAGATTCGACATGTCGGCCTATCGAACGTCGACCTGAACCAGCTGCAGCGCGCGCAGCGCATCGTCGAGATCGTGTCGGTGCAAAACAACTACAATGTCGGCAATCGCTACAGCGAACCGGTGCTCGATCATTGCGCGGCGCACGGCATCGCTTTCATCGCCTACTTTCCGCTGGACGGCGGTGACATCGACGCGGTGAATGCGTTGCGACCGATCGCAGCGGCACATCGCGCGACGATCTGGCAAGTCGCGCTGGCGTGGCTGCTCCGTCACTCGCCCGCGCTGATGCCGATCCCCGGGACCGCGTCTGCCGCCCATTTGGAGGAGAATGTCGCAGCGGCGAGGCTGCCCTTGAGCGACGCCGAATATCGTAGCCTCTCCCGGCTCCACTTATGAGGAAGCGCGCATTGAGACTCTTGGGTTCGATTGCTTATCCTATGTGGGTTGCGGCTGCTGCGTTTTTGCTCGCGGGCTGCGGCGGATCGCAGTCATCGCTCGCGCCCGCGAGTCTGGCACGACCCGCGCACCGGGTCGTCTCTTACCATGGCGTCTTGCTTCCCACAGCCGTCGTTCCTGGACGATTTACACGCGCCGCGCAAGGAAGCCCACAGATACCACCCGGCATCCGGCATCCCGTGGAGCTGTTATATCTCAGCTACATCATGAAGAACACGGGCGGGGACGGGGCTTGGTCCATTCCAGACCTCACGTTCCTCTACGCCGTCAAGCGCGGCGTAAGCATTCCGGACGGCGAGTGCAGCAAGACGTCAATAGGTACGTTTTGGGTCGCGGACTCCGGCCTGGACGAGATGGTTGAATTCGAGTACGGCGGGAAACGTCCGGTCAAGACCTTGTCGACGAGTGCAGATGAACCGACCGCCTGTTCCGTCGACCCCGCTAGTGGGGACGTTGCCGCAGCAATCATTACCGACAACGATGTGCTCGTCTGGACCAAAGGCGGGGGAACGCCGACTGCCTACACGACGCCACTGAGCTCGAACTACTTCGTCGGCTATGACGCCAACGGCGATCTCTTTGTCGATGGGTTCAATCGTTCAGGCGCCTTCGGGCTTGCCGAGCTGCCGAAGGCTGGCAGCTCGTTCGAGCTGGTTACGCTCGACCATTCGATCGAATATCCGGGCAACATCCAGTGGGACGTCCGCTATCTCGCGATCGGCGATCAAGAAGCCAGCGTCGTCTATCGCGTGAGTTGCTACGGGACGAGCTGCTCGACCCATGGCAGTACGGTGCTCGCCGGCGCGAACGATTGCGTGC
>JASHXG010000179.1 GCA_030043675.1 Vulcanimicrobiota bacterium | reverse complement strand
AGCGCATGACCTACATCTGATAACCGGCATTTCGGAAGAGCGGCGGATCATCGAATCGCCGCAAGGGCGACTTGGCTTTTCACTCTACTACGCGGGAAAGACACCTCGCGCCACCGTGATTCTCATCCATGGCAATGATCCGGAGACGCGGGAGATGGGCTTCATCATTCCGTTCTTCGTGTGCAATGGTCTCAACGTTATCAGCTACGATCAGCGCGGTACGGGCGACTCGGCCGGCAACTGGTTCCTCAACGGACCAAGCCAGAGGGCGGACGACGTCGAAGCGATCTATGACGTCATGCGTGGCGACCCTCACGTCGACTCGCATCGTATCGGCGTGTTGGGCTTCAGCAACGGAGGCTGGACCGCGCCGCTGGTATCGCTTCATCGGCCGATTGCTTTCATGATCCTCAAAAGTGCGCCGACCGAGTCTCTAGCGCAGAACATCGACTACGAGGTCGAACAGCAGATGCGCCGCCACGGTGTAGAGGCCGCGGCGCCGCAGGCCGTAGCCCTTTGGCACGCGTTCGAACAGTCGCTGGATGGCGCGGTCACTTGGAGCTACGCAAAACGCCTCTATGCGCTCGACGCACAGCAGCCATGGTTCAAATACTCGCTGATGCCCGAGCTCGGCATATCCATTCCGCCGCCGCCCTCGATGGTCGCGGGGCTGCGACGCCTCGTCACCTTCGATCCAACGCGCACGTTGCTGAGCGTCTCATCGACGCCCACGCTAGCCGTTTACGGCGCGCTCGATCGAAATGTGGACGCGGCCGATTCGGCAGCGCATCTACGCGAGTATCTAACGCGTGCCGGAGATCGCGACGTAACGGTCAAGACGTATTCGAACGCCGGGCACCAGCTCATTGTGTCGAAGAGCGGCTACAACGGAGATTCGTCGCCTCCCGAAAGGTTCGTTTCAGGATACCCGCAGATCGTAATCGCGTGGTTGGCGCAGCGCGGGTTCACGAAAGATCCGATCCCCGCGCTTGCGCCGCTGGAACCTCATCTGTGGCGCAAGCGATGACGTGGACGACTTGCGTTAAGGCGCCGCTCGTAATGCCGAGATGATTTGATCGGGCCCGATGACGTAGCTTCCGCAGTACGGATAAGAAAGCGCGATCATGACCCAAAACACCGCGCCCAGCGCTGTAGCCGTTAGAGCGTTGAGTGCTAGATGCGTGTCGAGCCGATCGGGCAGAGCGATCGCAAGCACCGCGAAGAGGGCGATTGCTACGATGCACAACGCAATCTTCAACTCAGTGGGCGTCGACGTGGCCGAAATTTTCCAACGGTGGTAGCGCGCATCCTCGAGCGCACTAAGTTGACGATGTAGATCGATAGAGTATTCGGGAGCGCGCGGCTTCGCCACGCGTTGAAGCGCAATCAACGAGGCGATCACGCGAGGGTCCTTTGCCTCGCCGCACATTTGGGGCCACTCTGCGACCGAGCGGTTGACGTAGGCCCGCAACAGCGGGAGCTGCACCGAGGAAATCTCGTACGCGGCAAGCCGAACGGCTGCCGCCTCGCTGTCGGTATCCGCTTGCGCTCTAGCGAAGATGCTCCACAACGTGATGATCGTGAAGGCGCAGAGCACGGCCACGAGCGCACCGAGGGTCGTCGCCCAGGCGCTTACGACGGCGGGTCCGGTCGTTACGCCCCGCCGGTGATACCAGCGGCGTGCGAAGAGCGTCGCTCCGATCGCTATAACGTTGGCGGCTCCGACGATCAAGACGAAGGCGAGCCACGACGGAAGGTCCGTTAGCCAGAGCATCAGCGCGGCTCACGTTCGGGTCTATCGCAATCACACCCTCTGTCGCTTTGTGCGACGGGTCAGCTCTGCGCGATAGCCTCCACGTCGAGGACGATGTCCACCTCGCGGCTCACGACGACGCCGCCGTCCACCATGGTGTCGTTCCAGTTGACGCCAAAATCGTAACGGTCGAAACTCGTGTGTGCGGTGAATCCTGCGCGCAACTTGGGGCCCTTGTCGACGCCGTCTTCCCACCATGGCGTCTCCCACGATCCAAGATATCGTACCGCCAAGGTGACGGGCCGGGTAACGTCTCGTATCGTGAGTTCGCCCGTGACGTCGTAGTCGGTTTGGCCGATTACGACCACGCCGGTGCTCTTGAAGCGAATCTGCGGATAGGTCTCGCAGTTTAGGAAATCCGCACTTTGAAGGTGCGCGTCACGCATCGCCAATCCGGTCGAGCAGGTTGTCGCGTCGATGATCGCCTCGACGGAGAGCCGCCGCGGATCCGAGGGATCGAAATCCACCTGACCGTGTACGTCGCGGAACGAACCCCGTACCCAGGTCACCATCATGTGCCGCGCGCGAAACTCGGCCGCGCTATGTCCAGGCTCAAACGTCCATTTCATAGTCGCCCCGCTTCAACGACGCCGCGGCTTTCCCCTCAGCAAGCGCTCGGCCTGGAATTTTGATGGCAGAGCGAGGCGGGCTTACTGCAGCAGAGTCCGCGAGGGCGACTCGCCGAACATGGCACGGTAGTCTCTGGCAAAGTGCCCCATGTGCCAAAAACCCCAGTCCGTCGCCACACTAATGATTCGCGTGCGCGACCGATCGGCGCGCAGCAGCGTTCGGTGAACTTCGGTGAGCCGAAGTCTCTTGAGGTAATCCATCGGGCTCAACCCGGTAACGGCTTCGAATGCATTTATCAGCGATCGCGCTCGCATTCCACAGAAGCGGCTCAGATCCAAAATGGTCAGGCTAGTGTCGAGATTCTCGCGCATGTACCCTTCGCACGCGCGTACGGCGGCAAAACGTCGCTTCGCGAAGGCCGTACGTTCCACCGAGTAGCTGTCGAACGTCTTTAGCGTTCCTGCCAGCAGTGGAATCAGCGTGCCGATAACGGATCGCGGCGAGGCCGCCGACGAACAGGCCGAACGAACGGCCGTGCGAAGGCAACCGGCGGCAGTCGGGTTGCGCGAGATCCCGCCGTGTTTGAGGCTCTCGGTCAGATCCGACGCATCGAGCGAGTCGGGAAACTGCGATTGCAGCTCCTTCTCATCCATAACGATCGCCAGGGCGCTGCTGCTCCCAGGCATGCGAAGGTCGAGCTCGTCGCGGGTAATCGCGAAGCTTTGCGCATCGACCTCTTGCCCGAACCAGCGCGCTCCGGGGCGACGCGCTTCGATCATGGCGATCGCGATCTTACCCGGCGCGAGCCTGGCGTGCACTTGAGCCGCAACGTTGAGCGTCCTCGACGATATGACGAGCGGCGGAGCGGGGACGACTCGGTACGCCACGTCGAGCTTTCCGCGTTCCAGCTGCGCCCACGAGATAGTGGAGTTGATCAGTGAAATCAACGAGGACTGGTCAATCAAAGCGGTATGCTGGAGGCGCATAATAAACGACCGGCCGGTTCCCTAGAGGAGCTGCACGATTAGAGCAAGGTCAAGCCATGTCCTTCAGCGTCTTCACGAAGTCAGCAAGCAGGCGTTCTCTGGCGTCGGCCGCACGCTCGGCGGCATCTCGCTCGAGCTCCCAGAAGAGTGCCTTCATGTCGTGACGCAAGCTCGATGTCTCGTATCCGAAACGACGCCATCGCGTGCATAAGTCGGCGTCCAGGCGCTCGTAGAAGACCGGGTCCAGCTCGTTTTGCGCCTCAAAGCGCTGCGCAATGCCCTCGCGGCGAGCTTCGGCGACCTCCTCGGCAAACGTTTGGGGATTGTCCCAGACCGCCTTGTCGTCGCGAAAGAGTTGAAGCGCGCAAAGGCCGTTCCGGCGCAACTGCTCGTGCTCCCATTCGCTTTCATCTTCGGATCTTGCGACTGCGGCGCGGATCGTGAACTCCATGACCCGGGCGAGCAGCGTCTCGTAGCATAGGTCTACCCCAATACAGTGCGCGTCGCCGATCCGCACCGAATAGCGGGCAGGACTCATAAGGAAGAGATTTTAGCCCGGGCTTGACCGCGTGACTATCCAAGAAGTGCAAATCAGGGTGACACGACATCGTCGGCAGCGTCATGAAGAAGCTCAAAGACGACGGTCTCGAGGAGAACACGATCCTGATGTTCACCACCGACAACGGCGCCGAGAACTTCACCTGGCCCGACGGCGGCCAGACGCCGTTCGCCGGCGGCAAAGGAGCCGTGCTCGAGGGCGGCTTCCGCTCACCGGCCATCCTGCGTTGGCCGGGCAAAGTTCCGGCCGGCAAGGTTGAGAACGGGATATTCTCGGGACTCGACTGCTTCCCGACCTTCGTGGCCGCAGCCGGAAATCCGAACATTGTCGACGAGCTCAAGAAGGGCAAACAGCTCGGCGACCGCACCTACAAGGTGCATCTCGACGGCTACGATCAAACGCCTCTTATTACCGGAAAAGGCCCGTCCAATCGGCGCG
>JASHXG010000178.1 GCA_030043675.1 Vulcanimicrobiota bacterium | reverse complement strand
GCGCCGCCGATTGTGCTGGAGGTCGACTTTGTCACCGCCGCGCAAGCGCACCTCGTCGCGACGATTCCCAGTTTCGAACGCACCGGCTCGCGCAGCGTGCGCTTCACGCACGACGACTACGCCGAGGTCTTCAAAGCGTTCGTCGCCACCTGGCGTTTGGGCGGCCAAGCGTGAGCGCACCTTTCAAAAGTATCGGTTCACCTAGGTGTCAGCGATGCCTTCCATCCGGCGACAAAAGCTCACCCGGCGTTTCGCTGCATGGACTACGACGCACTCGTGCGGCGTCTTCGCGAGAACTGTTACGTCGGCGATCCATTCGGTAATCGCATAGAGTTAATCGAAGACGCGTAACCGCACCGTCATGGTTTGCGTTTACGAAGCGGACTAGGACTGTCGGCGCGGACGTGGGCGATGAGAAGGCTCCAACTTTTTCGGGCCAGCCACGGAGGGCTGTTTCAAAGCTTGCTGACCCGAAAAAGTGGAGCAGCAGGAGCGGAGCAAGGATGCGGAGCGACGAGCGTCTTCGAGTCGCTCATGTCCGCGCCGACAGGCGGTGCCGGTGGTTATGACGCCTTGGCGGGGGTGCCGAGCGCGATCGCGATCTCGACGACGTCGTCCTCGTTGAGCTGCAGGCCGCGCATCGCGGATTCGTAGGCCTCGATCGTCGCTTCGCTCTTGCTCGAGGCTGCGCGCTCCTCGCGCAGGCGCTTCACCTCGTCGGTGACGCGATGCGCCAGCTCGCTGGTCGGTTCGACGCCCGCGCGCGCCAGCTGCTCGCGCCGGCGGCGCAGCGTATCCTCGACCAGCGCGGCGCCGGTGTGTTTGCCGAAGACCCAGCTGGTGCGAGCGCCGACGAGATCCGCGGGCACCGCCTCGTACATGCGGTGATCGATCAGCATCGCTTGCGTGTGGATGCCGGATTCGTGGGCGAAGACGCTGGCTCCGACGATCGGCTCGTGCTGCTGCATCGGAACGCCGCTCATGCGCTCCATGAAACGCGCCAGCTCGCGCAGCTTGTCGTACTTGAAACCGGGCAGCTCGATGCCGTAGAGCACGCGCAGCGCCACGACCAGCTCGTGGAGCTTTACGTTCCCGGCCCGCTCGCCGTAACCGTTCGCCGTGACCGAGATCACTTTGAACCCGCACGAAGCCGCGGTGATCGCGTTGATCGTCCCCAAGCCGTAATCATTGTGGAGGTGCGCGACGATCGGCAAACCCGCGGGCATCGCTTGCACGATGCGCGTGCAGTACCAACGCGTCGCCTCCGGCGTGAGCGTGCCGACGGTATCCGGCCACGCCGGGCGCGTCCCGCCGGCTTCCAGCCCGGCTTTGAAGTACTCGATGAAGTAGTCGACGTCGCCGCGGCTGCCGTCCTCGGCACCGAACTCGATCCGTTCGATTCCCGCGGCGCGCGCGTGGGCGATTGCGTCACATTGCATGCGGATGTTGGCGTCGCGGTAGAACGCAAGCGGAAGATCGAGCCACTCACTCTCGGAGCGGCCTTCGCAGCGCAACAGCGTCTTGCCGATCTTGTACTTGAGGTGCAGATCGCTGCCGCTGGTAAAGATGAAGAAGGTCACCTCACGCGGCTCGATCCCGACCTCGCGCAGCGTCTTGACGGTGATGTCGATGTCGCCGCGGTTGCTGCGGCACATCACGACGATCTCGACGTCGCCGAGCTCGCCGCGCCGTTTGGCGTCCATCACCAGCTGCAGCGTGCGCCGGTCGCCCTCCGATGCGGCCGGGAACCCGACGCTCATGATGTGCACGCCGACGCCGGCCAGTGCCCGAGCGATCTCGAGCTTCTGCGCCGGCGTATAGCAGACGCCCGGCATCTGCTCGCCGTCGCGCAGGGTTTCGTCGTAGATGCGGATCTGGCTCGGGTCGGGGAAACTGACGTCGCGCGTGAACTCTTTCGGATCCCGGATCAAGCGCCCGATCGGCTCGCGAAGCATGCCTTAACCCTTCTACGACCGCAGCGCCATCTCTTCGCGCTCGCGATCGCCGTAACGTAGCTCCGCGGTATCACGTGGGAAGAGCAGCTCGAGCGTCCAGTCAAATGCCACGCGCAGCTTGCGATCGAGTCCGGGCAGCCGCAAGAGATAGTACGTTCGCCAGATGAACCAGGCAAGAAAACCGGTAATAACGCGATCGCCCGGCAGCTCCGCGACGGCCTTGCGCGCGCCGAGCGCGGCCATCATGCCGAGCGCTTCAAATCGAAACGGTTTGGTCGGCCGGCCACGCAAGGCGGCGACCAGGTTATCGGCCAGGTGCGGACCTTCGCGAATGGCGTGCTGCGCCGTCATCGGATAGGTGCCGCCTTTCCAGTACGGTATCGACGCGCAATCACCGAGCGCCCACACGCCGGCAACTCCCGCCACGCGCATGTCGCTCTCCGTTACGACCGCGCCGCGGCGCGTCAGCGGCAGCGTGGTCTTTGCAATCGTCGGCGACGGCTTTACGCCCGCGCTCCAGATGATCGTCTCGCTCTCGATGCGGCGGCCGCTCTGCAGCGTCAACCCGTGCTCGTCGGCGCCGGTGACGCC
>JASHXG010000177.1 GCA_030043675.1 Vulcanimicrobiota bacterium | reverse complement strand
CACATCTGCGGCAATTGCGGGTTTTCTGCAACGCGTTCCCCAGCGCGCGCTGGCGCTTCCGCTCGCGGAGTCCAGCGATTTCGCGGCGCGCTTTCCCGCGGCGCCTCCCTTCGGCATCACGCTCTGCGGCGAGCGCGTCATGAACGGCGGCGTGTTCTCGCTGCCGGCCGAGAGCGTCGAGCCGTTGGCGGGCCTGGCGACGCGCTTTTTTGACGCGCGTAAGAAACCGTGGCGAATGGCGAGTCTGGTGAGCCCGATGGTCCTGCTCCGTTATCTCACCGGACGTCTGCGTATTGCCGAGCTCGAACGGCTGGCCTCGCGCGCCCTTGGCGTCCCGGCGCTCGCGGTGCGCGGATGCGCGCCCGAGCTGGCCTTCGATGCCGACACGGCGTTTGACTATCGCTATGCGTGCGCACACGCCTGATCCCCGCCGTCTGGCACTCTTCTGGCTCGGCGTGCAAGCCGTGTGGGGAGCCCTGCTCGGGATCTCGCTGCAAGCACGGACGATCGAACTTTCGCACGATAACCCGCTGATCGCCTACGGCCGGCTGGCGACGGCAGGCGCGCTGGCTGCTGCGATCACGCAGGTGATCGTCGGCGTCCGATCGGACGCGCGCCGCCAACGCGGCAGCCGGCGAATCGAGTTCTATCTTTTCGGCGCGATTGCGGGAGCTGTAACGATCGCATGGTTCTACGGCGCGCGAACCTTCGTCGAGCTAAGCGCGGCCTTCGTAGCGCTTCAAATCGCGCTCAATATCGCGATCGGTCCGTATCAAGCCGTGATTCCCGACGTCGTCGCGCGAGCGCGCGTGGGTGTAGCGTCGGCCTGGATGGCGGCGCTCCAGAGCGCCGGCAACGCCATCGGCGCGCTCGCCGCGAGTTTCATCGCGAACGCGCGCGCGCTCAGCGCCGCGCTGGCCGCGCTCCTACTCGGGACTTGTGCGGTGACGTGCGCTCATCTGCGCGCTTTGGAGTTTCCGCCGCCACCCCCGCCTGCGGCGGTGCGCGTCACGCGTCCATTCGTCGATCTGTTCATTTCGCGCGCTCTCGTCTACATCGGCTTCTACACGCTGCTGGGTTATCTGCTCTTCTACGTCCGCGCGGTACTCGCGGCGCCGGCGCTCTCGAGCGCGCGCGAGGAGACGGGCATTCTCATCGTCGGCTTCACGGTCGTCGGAGCGATCGGCGCCGCACTGACCGCCCGGCCGACCGATCGGCTCGATAAACGCCTGGTCGCGACGCTGGGAGGGAGCGCTTTCATCGCGGGGCTCGGCCTGTTCATCGGGACGCAGGCTTGGCTCGGCGCGGCGGTTGCTACGCTGCTCGCCGGTCTGGGTTGGGGCGCCTTTCTGGTGGCGGATTGGGCGATCGCCTGCCGCGTGCTCCCGCCGGCTGCGATGGCCACCGCCATGGGACTCTGGAACATTGCGATCGTCCTCGCGCAGATCGTCGCGCCGGCGTTTACGACCGCCGTTTTGCAGCATTTTGGCCTCGCGACGGGCGCCCACGGCCCACGCATCGCGCTAGCATTAGCGTTCGGAGAGAGTCTCCTTGGAATCGCCTGGTTGTGGCGTTTACCAAGTTGCGTAATCGGGGAATAACGGGTATCGTGTGTTTGTGCGAGCAGCAACGCTTCTGGCGCCCGCTCGCCTCTCCCAGATGGATAGGGGCCGCACCCCTGTCTGTCTACGGCTTTTTTCGTTAGGAGGCAACTCGTGAAACGACTGAGCATCGGAGTTCTCGCCGCGATCATGGTCGTGGTTTGCGATTTCGCTGCGCTGGCGGCTCCTCCGGGTGCTACGCAAGGAAACGTTGGAAACAGCGTCGCCCAGAACGCGCCGCCCCCGGCAGATTTCGGATCTCCGCCGTCCGGTCAAATTCCCATTCTCTTCAACGACCACCACGTCTACACGAGGCCGGATCTTCTCAAGCAAGGCCGCGTGTTGGCGGCGCTCGTCAGAGGCGGAACGATTCTGATTCCGTTGCGCTCGATGTTCGAGCAGATGGGTGCGACCGTGTCGTGGGATGCAGGCACGAAGACCGCAACCGTGACCAAGCCCGGCGCGGAAGTCAAAGTGACGGTCGGCAAGCCGGAGGTGGTCATCAACGGCGAATCGCGTCCATTGGACGTGCCGCCGATGATATACAAAGGCGTTGTCTTGGTACCCGTTCGCGTGATCTCAGAAGGCATGGGCGCGTACGTGCAATGGGTGCCGGATCGGCGTCTCGTTGTGGTGCGCTACATCCCGGCAACCCCGCCCCCGAGTCCGGCGCCTCCGCCGCCGGCACCACCCCCGCCGCCGCCCACTCCGGCACCCGTAGTGAGGCCGCACGAAGAGGTCTTCATAGCGGGTGACTACGTCTTCTCACCGCGGGTGTACAACGAGTTCAGTCCGGGCAACACCGGCAGCAACACGTTTGGAGTCCGCGGCGCGGCAGAGTTCGAGCTGGGCAACATCCCATTCATGGTGGAAGGCACGTGGTATCGCTGGGAGTACCCGCATAACTGCAACGGGTTCATCCCGGGAACGACGACGTATCTGCCGGAGTGCTACGTGACGACGATCGGCGGCCTCGGAAGCTCGCCGGTGCTCACCTCGACACCACCGGACGACCAGCTCGTCGACGCGCGCCTGGCCGTGCGCGTACTGCAGCCGCGCCTCTACATCGGCGTCGGCTACCTATGGACGTCCAACAACTACGGCTATCCCAGCATGCAAGGCTGGGGCTTCGGCGGCGAGAAGCTGCCCGACCTCGACCAGGAGCTCTCGGGCTTCGGCAGCGTCTGGTATTACCCCGATGTCCACGGCGGCTACGCTCCGACCGGAGCTACGCTGGCCTATAACATCCTGCGCTACCAGGTCGGCGTCAACTACGTGATCATGCACAGCCCGATCTTCATCGAGGCGGGCTGGATGGGCGACAGCTGGACGAATCGGACGAACGCGCCGATCAACCGCTCCTACAACGGCCCGTTCGCAGGTCTCGGAGTTCGCTTCCTCTACCCGTAGCGGAAGCGTAGTTAGCTAGCTAGGGCTCGGCCATATCGGCCGGGCCCTTCTTTTGGCGCAGGCGAGTCCGCCAGGGGCGATTGACCGCGCTTGCGTCTCTAAGGTAAGATACGTGCTTGGCGCCTTGAACCTCGAGCGGCGTAAGGCCGTTTGGGAGCAGGCCATCTTTATAACGGAGAGACGTTGGCTGCCAAAAAACAAACCAAATCGCGGCGTAAGCGCGAGCTAAAGAACGTCCAGTCGGGCGTCGCCCACGTGCACGCGTCGTTTAACAACACGATCGTCACGATCAGCGACCCACACGGTGGCGTGATCTCATGGGCATCGGCGGGCAATTTGGGATTCAAGGGATCGAAAAAGTCGACGCCGTTCGCGGCGCAGATGGCGGCTGAAGCTGCCGCGCGTAAGGCGATGGAGCACGGGATGAGGTCGACCGAGGTCTTGGTCAAGGGTCCGGGCGCCGGACGCGAGGCCGCGATTCGTTCGCTCCAGGCCGCGGGTCTCGAGATCACGATGATCAAGGACGTCACGCCGATTCCGCACAACGGTTGCCGGCCGCCTAAGCGGCGACGCGTGTAAAGGCCAGCCATGTCACGTTACGTCGGGCCGGTCTGCCGCCTGTGCCGCCGCGAAACGGCCGCCAGCAAGACCGGAGAGAAGATCAAGCTGTTCCTCAAGGGCGATCGTTGTCTCTCGCGCAACTGCGCGGTCGAGCGGCGCGGGACCGCGCCCGGACAGAAGACCGCCGGGAAGTCGCGGACCAAGATTTCCGAATACGGCCGCCAGCTGCGCGAGAAGCAGAAGATGCGCCGTTACTACGGCGTTCACGAGACGCAGTTCGAAAACTATTTCCGCGAAGCAGCGCGCGTCCCGGGTCAAACCGGCCGGACGTTTTTACAGCTGCTGGAACGGCGTCTGGATAACGTCGTCTACCGGCTCAATCTCGCGACCAGCCGCGCGCAAGCGCGCCAACTCGTCACCCACCGGCATTTCCGGGTGAACGGCCGGATCGTGAACATTCCCTCCTACGTCGTTAAGCCGGGCGAGGTCATTTCCATCAGCCCGGCCAGCCTGAAGTCTCCGGTCTTCGAATCGAATCTGGAGCTCGCTCAGAACCGCCGTCCGCCGGAGTGGCTAGAGTGGAACGATCAGGACAAGACGGCCAAAGTGCTGCAGTTGCCTCCACGCGAGCAGATCGACGCCCCCGTAGACGAGCAATTGATCGTCGAGTACTACTCGAGATAGAAAACAGCCGGACGGAAATTCGCCAAACAATTTTTTTGAAGTGCTTTCGAGGGTTCGGCTTATCGCGTTGAGGCGGCGTATGGATGTGCCGCGAAGCCAAGGATGGCGGGAGCGGCACAGGAACCGAGCGCAGCTCGGCGCGGGATGCGCCGAGCGAGCGTCCGCAGAGACGCGATAAGCCGAGCCCAAGAAAGCAACTCAGAAACATCAACAACACGCCGCTGCTAGGCGTCCGATCGTTCGTCATCAGGGATGATAAACGGATAACGTAAGCAGCAACGAAGGAAACCATCGACTACATGACCATGTTGGAAACGCCCGTCGGCGCGATCATCGAAGTTCGCGAGCGTCGAGATAACTATGCGAAATTCGTGATCGAGCCGCTCGAACGCGGCTTCGGCATCACGCTGGGCAACGCCCTACGACGGATCCTGCTGAGCTCGATTCCGGGCGCGGCCGTCACGTATATGAAGATTGACGGCGTGCTGCACGAGTTCTCGACCATACCGGGAATGGTCGAAGACACGATCGCGCTGATGCTCAACTTGAAGGGGCTTCCGGTGAAGCTCAGCACTGACGAACCGAAAGTCCTGACGCTCTCCGTCAGCGGAGCGCGTGAGGTCACGGCGGCCGACATCGTTCCGGATGCCGACGTCGAGGTTCTCGATCCCAGCTATCGGCTCGCCACGCTGTCGTCGAAGGACGCAAAGCTCTCGATGGAGATCGGCGTGGAGAAGGGGCGCGGCTATGTCATGGCCGACCGGCAGCGCAACGTCGAGCACATGATCGGTTTGATTCCGCTCGACTCGATCTTCTCGCCGATTCGCAAGGTCAACTTCACCGTGGACGACACGCGCGTCGGACAGAGCGTTGACTACGACCGGCTGACCGTCGAGATCGAAACCAACGGCTCGATCACGCCCGACGACGCGCTCTCGACCGCCGCCACGATCATGCAGGAGCAGCTCGATCTGTTCGTCTCGTTTACGAATCGGACCGAGCCGCTCCCCGAAGCGCCGCCCAACGAGTGGGACATTCCGGTGGAGACGCTCAACCTTTCGGTGCGATCCTTCAACTGCCTGAAGCGGGCCGGCATCTCCAAGGTTTCGGAGCTTCTCGATCTTACCGAGGACGAGATCATGAAGATGCGCAACTTCGGCAAGAAGTCGCTCGATGAGATCAAGCAGGTTCTTTCCGAGCGGGGTTTGACGCTGCGCCAAGCGTAGCGTCAGGAGGAGCGTAATGCCGCATTCGATCGCCTATAAGCGTCTCTCCCGTACCGACGGCCATCGCAAGGCGTTGCTGCGCAACCTTGCGACGTCGTTCTTCAAATATGAGAAGATCGAAACGACCTCGACCAAGGCGAAGCAAATCAGCCGCGTGATCGAGCACCTGATTACCGCCGCAATGGCCGGCGATCTGGCCGCGCGGCGTCAGATCGCGGAATATATAACCGAGCCGACGGTGGTGAAGAAGCTCGTGGAACAGATCGCTCCGGCATTGAAGGGCCGCAGCGGGGGGTACACGCGCATCACGAAGACGCGCGTCCGTCCGGGGGACGCCGCCGAGCTTTCCCTGATCGAGCTGGTCAAGTAAACGAGCTACGAAGCTGAGTCGCGAGCGCTCGACGCCGAGATTCTGGCGGTCATCGCGCGTTGGCATCGCGAAGGGAAAGGCCTCGACGATGCCGGCTTCAACGACTTAGCTTTGCGGCTCTTGGACTATCAACTTCGCTACAACCGAGCGTACGCGCGCTATTGCGCCGCGATCGGCCTTACGTCGCCGCGATCGTGGTCGGAGATTCCGGCCGTGCCCGCGGGAGCGTTCAAGGAGGCAGTGCTGACAACCGGCAATACGGCGCCGGCGGCGCTCGTGTTTGAAACCAGCGGCACGACGCGCGGCGACTGCGGCCGTCATTACATGGAAACCCCGGCTCTGTACGATGCTGCCTTGCTCGCGGGGTTCGATCGGTTCGTGCTACGCGACGGACTGCGGCTACGCTACTTCAACCTCGTGCCGAATCCGGCCGAGTGCCCCCACTCGTCGCTCGGTTACATGATGGCGCGGGTCGCCAAGATGCGCGGCGACGAGCGTACGGGTTGGTATCTGAGCCCAGACGCATTGCGCCTGGATGCATTTCTGGCCGACGTGCAGGCTGCCGTTGCTGCGGGTCGACCGGTCTGCATCGCCGCGACCGCGTTCGCGCTCGTCCATTGTTTCGATGCGATGGATGCAGCTGATCTGAGTTTCTCGCTGCCGGCAGGCTCGCGCGCCGTCTACACCGGCGGGTTTAAGGGCCGCTCGCGCACCATCGGCGCGGAGCAACTGCGAGGAGCGATCTGCGAGCGGTTCGGCTTACCCGCGACGGCGGTCTTCGCCGAGTACGGAATGACGGAGCTCACCTCGCAATACTACGCCGACGGCGGCGCGCTCGAATACGCGGGGCCGCCATGGCTGCGTACGCGCGTCGTGGGCCCGGATCGAAAGACGCTCCCCACCGGCGAGACCGGAGCGCTCGTCCACGTCGACCTCGCCAATCGCTCGTCGTGTCTCGCAATCCAGACCGAAGACCTCGGGCTGCAAAGCGCGCGGGGGCTGGTGTTGCTGGGGCGTGAGGTCGATGCGCCGGCTCGCGGCTGTTCGCTCGGCGCCGAGGACGTACGGGTTAGGCGCTAGCGTCCTTAACGCGCGCCAAGCGCCGCGAGCTGATCAGCCCGCTGTTGAGACCGGCCGTCGAGAGTCCGCCCCGAAAGCGCGCGTGCTCGACCTTCATGCAGCGGTCGACGACCACCGTCAAACCAGCGGCCTCGGCCAGCGCGATCGCTTCGGCGTTGACGACGCCGTATTGGAACCAAATCGCGCGCGCGCCGGCGGCGATTGCGTCTTTAACGACGTCGACCAGCTCGCTCGGCTTGCGAAAGACGTCGACGACGTCGGGGGCCCCGTGCTCGGCGGCGTACGCTTGGAGCGATGGATAGGCTTTAACGCCGTCGATCTCGGCGATCGTCGGATTGATCGGCGTGACGTCGTAGCCGCTCTGGGTTCGCAGGTACGAAAAGACCGTATAACTCGGGCGTAACGGATTGTTCGATGCGCCGATCATAGCGACGCTCCGGACCTGCTCCAGCAGGTCACCCCGCTGCGAAGGAGTCGTAAGAATCATCCGGTCAGGGAGCCTGCGGGCTGGGGCAGCGCGAGCGCTTGGCGCAGCGCGTTGTCCAGATCCCAGATGAGATCGTCGACGTCTTCGAGACCGACCGAGAGGCGCACCGATTCGGGTTCCACCCCAGCCTTGTGCAGCTCGTCGTCGGAGAGTTGCGAGTGCGTCGTAGAGGCCGGATGAATGACCAAGCTCTTAGCGTCGCCGACGTTTGCGAGGTGGCTCCACAACTCGAGCGCGTCGATGAACCGCCGGCCCGCGTCGCGTCCGCCCCTCAACCCAAAGGTGAAAATCGATCCCATCTGCGGCGGGCGAACCCAGGCAACCTCCGGCCGCTCTGCGAGAAAGGCCGCGATCGCGTGCGCGTTGCGGACGTGACGCTCCATGCGCAGCGCGAGCGTCTCCAAACCCAGCAGCAAGAGCCACGCGTCCATCGGCGACATCTGCGCACCCACATCGCGCAACACCTCGACGCGGGCGCGCATGAGGAACGCGTACTCACCGAACGTCTCGGTGAAGACCTTTTGATGGTAGCCCGGGCTGGGCTCCGACAGCAGCGGAAAACGCCCGTTTCCCCACGGAAACGTTCCCGACTCGATCAACACGCCGCCGATCGAGGTGCCGTGCCCGTTGATGAACTTCGTGGCGGAATGCACCACGATGTCGGCGCCGTGCTCGATCGGCCGGCAGAGATACGGCGTGGCAAACGTGTTGTCCACGATCAACGGAATGCCGGCCTGGTGCGCGATCTCCGCGAACGCGCGTAGATCCGCCACGACGCCCGACGGGTTCCCGATCGTCTCTACGAAGAGAAACTTTGTGTTGGGCGCGATCGCGGCACGGACTGCGCCGAGATCCTCGGCCGGCACGAAGGTCGTGTCGATGCCCATCCGCTTGACGGTGACCGTCAATTGCGTCACGGTGCCGCCGTAGACGTTCTGAGTGCAGACCAGATGGTCGCCGGCCTGCGCCAGCGAGAGCACCGTGCAGAGTTGCGCGGCTAGCCCGCTGGAGAAGGCAATCGCGCCCAGGCCCCCTTCGAGACTCGCCATCCGCTCTTCGAAGGCGGCGACCGTCGGATTACTGATGCGGCTATAGATGTGCCCGTAGCTGCGCAGGGCGAACAGCTCCGCAGCCTGTTCGGTCGATCCGAAGACGTATGCCGCCGTCTGGTAGATCGGCGCCGCCCGGGAGCCGGTGACCGGGTCGGGTGGAGCGCCGGCATGGACCGCGCGCGTGGAGAAGCCGAATTGCCGGTCGTGATGCATGACTCGGCTACTTCGCCCTATAATCGACTTATCATGGGCATGACACTCACCGAGAAAATCCTGGCACGCCACGCCGGGCTCGATACCGTCGAGCCGGGACAGATCATCAACGCCAACGTCGATCTGGTGCTGGCCAACGAGCTCTCCGCAGCCGTTGCGATCGGCGTAATGCGCAAGATCAAAGGCGCGCAACGCGTCTTCGATCGCAGCAGGATCGCCCTGGTCGAGGATCATTTCGTCCCCGCCAAAGACGCCCAGTCGGCGTCGCTCGCGAAGTTGATGAAAGATTTCGCCGTTGAGCAGCAGATCGAGCACTTCTTCGACGTCGGTCGCGGCGGCATCGAGCACGTCGTTCTGCCGGAGGAAGGTTTGGTCGCGCCCGGCGAGCTGATCGTGGGCGGCGACTCGCACACCTGCACCTATGGCGCGCTCGGGGCATTCGCAACCGGCATGGGCTCGACCGACATCGCGGCGGCTTTCGTGCTGGGCGAGGTCTGGTTGAAAGTTCCGGCCTCGATCAAGATCGTCTATGAGGGTGAACCCGGACGCATGGTCTATGCCAAGGACATCATGCTCCGCACCGTCGGCGAGCTCGAGATCGACGGCGCCACGTATCGCGCCATCGAGTATCACGGCACGACCGTCGACTCGCTGTCGATCACAGGTCGCATCACCATGGCAAACATGGCGATCGAAGCCGGTGCCAAGAACGGCATCTTCCAGGCCGACGAGAAGACGATCGCGTTCGTGAA
>JASHXG010000176.1 GCA_030043675.1 Vulcanimicrobiota bacterium | reverse complement strand
CGGTAGAACACGCGAAGGCGACGGGCGCCATGGCGATTCAGGTCTTTTCTACGAACCCGCGCAGCTATCGCACGACCGCCATCGACGAAATCGCCCTCGAGAACTTCGCGCGGCTGCGCCGGGAGGCCGGCCTCGACCCGTGCGTCATTCACACACCCTATCTGATCAATCTCGCCAGCGACGATCCGAAGATCGCGGAAGGCTCGCTGCACCTGCTGCAAAACGACCTCGCGGTCGCGGCGCGTGGCGACATCCGCTTCGTCAATACCCATCTCGGTTCGTATGGAACGCGCGATCGCGGCGAAGCCTTCAATCAGATTTGCCGAGCCCTCGAGACGGCACTGACGGGCATCGAACCGGGCGTCTTCTTAGTGCTCGAAAACTCGGCCGGCGCGGGGAATCTCGCGGGCGGCACCCTGGAGGAACTGGGTGCCTTGCTTCGCAGCGTCGCGCATCCGCAGCTCGGCGTCTGTTTGGACACCGCCCACGCGTGGGCTTCGGGTTATGCGATCGACTCGAAGGAGGGCGTCGATCGCTTTGTCGAGCAGGCGCAGCGCGAGATCGGGCTCGAGCGCATCCCGTTATTCCACTTCAATGACACCGAGGTGCCGCTCGGCGGAAGCCGCGACCGTCACTGGCATATCGGCGAAGGCAAGATCGGCTTCGATGGCTTTCGCGCGCTGCTCGCGCATCCGGAGCTGCGTGACAAGACGGCTATTCTCGAAACGCCCGGTACTGACGCCGACGACGTTCGCAACATGCAGACCATTCTTGCCATCGCGCGCGGCGCCGGCGCCGTGTGACACCGCCACCGCCCGTGGCCGGTTATTGGATGCGCAGGTGCGGGAGTCGAAGGTTCGACTCGAGGAAGAGCGCCGCATCGGCACGCTGTATTTTGAGCCTCAGATCGATATCGCCGATATCGGAGACGAGCGGTGCGGTGCGGATTGGGTCGCGGAACATGATTGAAGCCTCTTGACGGATGTGGTAACCTTCAATCATTATACGGTGGTGACAGTAACTTGTCAATCTATTTTGCCGGTGAGAGACTCGACGGGGCGGCCCGGTGAGCGCGGCTAGCGACCAAGCGCCGGGGCGGCTCGAGCTGGTGCGGCTCTTCGAGAACACCGTGGACCTGCCGGAGGGCCCCGACCAGTTGGCGCTTCCCCAAGACGCGGCGGCCTGGTGCCGGCGCCACGGGCTCCCGGCGATCTCCAGCTCTCCCGAGGCCGAGCGATTGCGCGAGTTCCGGGAGGCGCTGCGCGAGGTGCTCTTCGCCAACAACGGTGAGGCGGACACCGCGACGGCCTGGGAGCGGCTGCGACCGTTCGCCGAAAGCGCGCGCCTGGGGCTGGCGCTCGACGCCGGACCGGCGCTACGGTTGACCGGCCTCGGTTCTAACGACGAAGCGATCATCGCGTCGATGCTCGCGGCGGTCCACGACGCGATCGAGGACGGGACCTGGTCGCGCCTGCGGGCATGTCGCAAGAGCACTTGCCGGTTCGCCTATTACGACCACACCAAGAACGGATCCCGCGCCTGGTGCAGCATGGCGACGTGCGGCAATCAAGCGAAGGCGCAGCGACGGCGCGTTCGTGAGCGGCTCGTCACGCACTGAGTCGCCGGCCGGCTTCGTCGCGCACTTTGACGTCGACGCCTTTTACGCCAGCGTCGCGGTGCGCGACGATCCAAGCCTGCGCGGCAAACCGGTTGCGATCGCCGGCTCCAGCCGGCGCGCGGTCGTGCTTACGGCCTCGTACGAGGCGCGTCCCTACGGCGTTCGCTCGGCGATGCCGCTCTACAAAGCGCGCACCGCGTGTCCGTCGCTGGTCGTCGTTCCGCCGGACATGGCGAAGTATCGCATCGTCTCGCGCGAGATCTTCGCGGTCTTCGCAAAACGCGGCCACGCCGTCGAAGGTCTTTCCCTCGATGAAGCGTTCGTGGCGCTCGGCGAGCTGACGCTCGCGCAGGCGCGAGAGCTTGCGGCGGCGATTCGCCGCGAGCTTTTCGATGCGACGCATCTCACCGTAAGCGCAGGCGTCGCCACCGGAAAGATGGTCGCCAAGATTGCGTCCGATTCGTGTAAGCCCGACGGCCTGCTCGCCGTTGCGCCCGGCGACGAGGCGGCCTTTCTCGCGCCGATGCCGGTCGGCCGGTTGTGGGGCATCGGACCGAAGACGCAGTCACGTTTGAGCTCGTTTAGCATCGCAACCATCGGCGAGCTCGCGCAGCTCGACGATGCGAGCGTTCGCGAGCTGCTCGGCGCTTGGGGAAACGAGCTGCGAGACTTGGCGCGCGGCCTCGATCCGCGGCGCGTCGAGCCCGATCGCGAGACCAAGTCGATCTCAACCGAGCAGACGTTCGAATACGACGTAGAAGACGAGCGTCGCCTGATCGACGTTTTGCGCGAGCAGGCGATTGAGCTGGCGGGAGAACTCGAACGCGAGCGCGCCGTAGCGCACACGATCGGCGTGAAGGTGAAACGGGCCGACTTTACGATCGTCGGGCGCCAGACGCATCTGGTGGAGCCGACGCGTGATGCGCGACGCATCTTCCGCGCGGCGGTCTACTGTCTGCGTCGAGCCGGGCTGCACGGGACGCCGATACGGCTGCTCGGGACGCGGGTCGCTTCGCTCATCGAAGGCGACGCGCTGCAGATCAGTATGTTCTAGAGCTTACAGCAAGATCACGTAACGCCGCCGGCGCGGGCCCTTAGCCTTGGAGTCCCGGATGTGCACGCCGCCGCATTTCTCGATGACGCGCTGTGACGGCTGGTTGTCGTCTAGGCAAGTGATCAGGACGCGTTTCACTCCGATTTTTGCCAGCCGCTTCAGGCCCTCGCGCAGCGCGAAGGTCGCAACGCCTTTGTTGCGATGGTCGGGATGCGTCAGGTAACCGATGTGGCCGCCGAACTGCAACAAGAAGTTGTTCAGCCTGTGACGCACGTCGACTTCGCCGACGACTACGCCGTCTTCAACGATCCAGAACCGGTCCGACGGTACCCAGCCGTTTGAAATCCGCTGGCCTTTGGCCCAGAAGCGAGTCGCTTGGATGTAGGCGGGAAGGTCGGTCAGCGCCACGGCCGAGGCTCCCGTCCAGCCGTTGTAGCCGTCGCGCAATACCGCATCGCGGAGCTCTTCAAACGAGGCAGCGAGCTCTGGGGTTGGACGGCGAAGCTTAGGCATCTCTCAAGAGACTTCGCCCCTCGCGGCAAGAACCCGGGAAGGCGCCCAATTGCGCCGCCCAGAACATCGCCGGTCTCGCAAAGCATCGAAGGAGAAGCACGTGTTGAAGGCCGGCGACGCCGTCTACATCGACGGAACGAACGAGCGAGGCACCGTCAGAGAAGTCCATCCCCATGAAATCCTCGTGCGGGTGAAGGTGCCTGGCGGTCACGAGGACCGCAAATACGCACACGAAGACTTGCACCTCGACCCGACGCTCGAAGAGGTTTCAAAGTTCTACGATCACTAGCAGCAACCCGGACCGCTAATCGTTGGGGCCCCGAATGGCAAGAAAGGTCACGGTGTCCCAGGCATTACGAATTCCGATGAAGATCAGCAAGATGACGGCAGCTGCCAGGATGAAAAGTCCCAGCGCCGGATGCAACGCCATCGTGATCGCACCCGTAAGGAAGATGACGTAGACGACGAAGGGCAGGATCGTGTACCAGGTCCAGTCTTCGAGATCGGGAGCGTACGTGCTCCCTCGCCTGACCCGAAAGACGACGCGCAGTATGACGCGCAGACTATAGACGACCCCCCACAGACCGATCAGTCCGACCAGCAAGGCTACCCAGGCCAACGATCGCCACGGTGCGCAGAGAATCGCCGAGACGAGCAGTACGATTCCAAAGTACATGACCGTCGGC
>JASHXG010000175.1 GCA_030043675.1 Vulcanimicrobiota bacterium | reverse complement strand
GACCTCGAACGGATCGATATCGAGCTTGCGCGCCATCAGCGCGACCTCGTTGACCAAGCCGATGTTGACGGCGCGGAAGGTGTTTTCGAGCAGCTTCACCATCTCGGCCGCTTCGGTCGACGAAACCGGCACGAGCGTGTCGATGATCTGCGAGTACAGCGACTGAACCACCTCGAGGCAGCGCGGCGTCGAGCCGCCCACGACCTTGGGCGTGTTCTTCGTCTTGTACACCTGGTTGCCCGGGTCGACGCGCTCGGGCGAGAAACACAGAAAATAGTCCTGTCCGACCCGCAAGCCGGTGCGCCGCAACAACGGGAGCAGCACCTCCGAGGTCGTGCCCGGATACGTCGTGCTCTCCAGACAGATCAGCTGCCCGGGATGCAGATGCTTGGCCACCATCTCGCCGACCGAACGAATGTAAGACGTATCCGGGTCCAGGTTGGCGGTGAGCGGGGTCGGGACACAGATAATGATCGCGTCGCATCGGCCCAGCGTGTTGAAGTCGATCGTGCCGCTTAGGCGACCGGCCTCGACCATCGCTCCCAGCTCCCGGTCGCTGACGTCGCGGATGTAATTCAGCCCTTGATTGAGCTGATCGACACGGATCGGGTTGCGGTCGTAGCCGATCACGGTGAAGCCGACCTTCGCCTTCTCCACGGCTAACGGCAGTCCGACGTACCCGACCCCCGCCACGCCGATGATGGCCGTACGCTCGACGATCTTCTTCTTCAGTTCTTCCAGGTGCTGGGAAGGGGCCTCAAGCAGCTGCACTTTGCTTTAACCTTGCGTGGATGTGAGGAGGCGCAGCCCTTCGGCCGCTTTGCCGTTCGACGACGCCACAATCGTGTCGCGTTCGACGGGAATCTTGTTTGGCTCCGGAACGCTCAGGTGGGGACCCGGCGTGAACTCCGGGACGAACTCGCGCATCATCGATAGGGCCGCGCGCCAGTCCGACGTGCGGACGGCGCGTTGCAGCCGCGGTATCGTCGCGCCCAAGTCGCCGTAGGCGACGCGGTCCTGTTTAGCGATGAAAAGCCGCTCGTGACTCGTCCGGGTAAAGTCCTCGCGATTGGTGAGGATCTCTTCGAACAGCTTCTCACCCGGCCGCATCGACGTCTCGACGATGTCGATGTCCCGGTAAGGCGCGTATCCGCTCAAGCGGATCACCGACTCGGCTAGATCGATGATTCGAATCGGATCGCCCATGTCGAGCACGAAGACCTCTCCATCGCGTCCCATCGACATCGCCTGCAAGACGAGCGAAACGGCCTCCGGGATCGTCATGAAGTAACGCTTCATCTCGCGGTGCGTGATCGTCACCGGTCCGCCGGCAGCGACCTGCTGCTTAAAGGTTGGTATCACGCTGCCGCGGCTGCCGAGCACGTTTCCAAAGCGCACCGACACGAATTCGGTAGCGCTGCCGCCCGCGAACGACTGGCAGATGAGTTCCGCCATCCGTTTCGTCAAACCCATGACGCTGGTTGGATTGACGGCTTTGTCGGTCGAGAGCAAAACGAACATGGCGACGCCGGTGGCAGACGCGGCGAGCGCCAGTGTATGCGTGCCCAGCACGTTGTTGCGCACTGCTTCGCAGATGTTTTCTTCGACGATGGGAACGTGCTTGTGAGCGGCTGCGTGAAAGACGATTCGCGGGTAGTACTCGCCGAAGACCGACCGGACGGCGGATGCATCGGCGACGTCGGCGAGAATCATCTTGGAGCGAGTGAAGCCGTAGCGGTATCGCAGCTCCTGCTCGATGGCGAAGAGGCTGTTCTCACCGTGTCCCAAGAGCACCAGCAGCCGCGGTTCGAAGGCGACGATTTGGCGACACAGCTCGCTTCCGATCGACCCGCCGGCTCCGGTGACGAGCACGACTTGCCCCTCGAGATAGGGACGAAGCGCGGCGGTATCCACGACCACCGGCTCGCGGGCCA
The DNA here is from genome assembly GCA_030043675.1 of Vulcanimicrobiota bacterium. GTDB lineage: Bacteria > Vulcanimicrobiota > Vulcanimicrobiia > Vulcanimicrobiales > Vulcanimicrobiaceae > Cybelea. Next base: position 5,995 of record JASHXG010000175.1, on the reverse strand, counting down.
AGACGTCCTCGAGCCGGATGTCGCGGATGCGCGAGACGGTCACCCGATCGCTGAGCAGTTCCGCCGCGTCCGGGACGACCTTCACCGTCGGCTGCGAGGAGAGCTGGGTGTGCGCCGAGCTGCAAAGACGTTTGATTCGATTGATCACCTGCAACGACGCCGCCGGTATTGCCACGATGACCGAATCGATCTGCAACCGTTTCACCAGCGCCGGCAAGTCCTCGATCGTACCCACGACCGGTACGCCGTCGACCCGTCGGACGCCGCCGTCGTCGACGCAGCCGACGACCGACATCGCCAGATCCCGGTCCTCCTGAATCGCGCGAATCAGCGAGAACGCCGGCAAGCCGACACCGACGATGATGACACGCTGGGCGTTAGGCCGATGCGTGAGAATCTTCGTGCGCGCGAGCACGAGTCCGATTCTCACAAACATACGCAGGATGAAGGCGAGCATGGCCGAGACGGCGACGAGTCGGCCGGAGACGTGCCAGAGCGGACTGGGAACGATCCAGATGCAGATGAAGGCGAGCAGCGTGCCGGCAGTCGCCCCGCCCAGCAAGCGGAGAACGTCGTGAAAATCGAACGTGCGAGCGCTCTCGTACCGGAACTGCACGTAGGCGCCGCTGATGAAGAGCACGCCCGCCAGGATGAGTCGCTGCTCCAGCGTCGCAGAGTGCACGTCGGCCACGCCCGCCGCGAGCAGCACGGCGGCGACCGAGAGGAGCAGGTCGGCGACGAGCAAGCCATAGCGTAGCTCGGGTCTGATGCCGCGCGCGTGCGTAGGGTCGCCCAGGCCAATTTTCATCTTCACTACCGGCATTGTATTGGCCGGCGAGGGATGCGTTGTAGGACGGGGACGGGCTTCGGCCGGGGTGCCATTGCACCGCCGCCGCTAGGCCTTCCGGTCCGTTTGGATGGCTAGTGGTTAAGCCTTTTCTAATATTGAGGCGGCGCCGAGCCGGCCGGCGCCGAGCGCGCTCGCGTGATGACCACGTGTTGCATCGGCACGATGACCTCGTCTGGGACGAAGGTCGCCGGATCGTACCAAATCGTGAACGGGAACCGGCCGCCGAACGATAGGACGGCGTCTTGCGCCGGAACGTCGCTGGGGCGAGCGGCCGCCGAGGCGGGATCCGTCGCGAGGGCCTCGGCGTGGTCGGACATCGGCGCGATCGCCGTTACCGCCGGGTCCTTCCAAGACTCCAGCTGCGCCGGCAGGGCGAAGAGGCCCGCCAAGAGCCCCGGCTCGATCACCACGAAATGGCGCGTGTTCGGGCTCAGGGCCAGCGGCTGGGATCCGCCCGCCGCGGCCGAACCGGCGATCGTCGCCGAGGTCGGCGTCAAAGCTACCGTCACGGTCGCCTTCTGCGCCGCGCTTTCGTAGTTCCCGTTGTACTGCGTGGGCGCCAGATCGGCGCCGAGCACCAGCGTGGCCTTTCCCGCCAGGCGCATCCCGGCCAATGAACCCGCCGAATCTTCATTTATATCGGTGGTGTTACCGGTTCGTGCAACCGTGATCTTCGACGTTGCGGCCGGCAGCCCGTTAAGCAACGCGGTGTACTGGTAGGTCCCAGGTGTGAGAAACGGCGTACCCGCCGCCAGCGCAGCCAGCGTCAGCGTCATCAAAGAAAGCATGGAGTGAAGCTTTCGCGGTTACTCCTCGCCGATCATGTCCTTCGTGTGCCAGGCGATGTTGACCGCGCGATCGCCGACTCGCTCCAGCGAAGCGAGTACGAAAAGGTAACGAGTACCCGGCCGCACGATCTCCGGGTCCGCTTGCATCTCGCCCTGAAGCAACTTTATGCTGCGCTTGTAGAGTTTGTCGACCTCGTCGTCGCGAGCGATAACTTGGCTGGCAAGTTGCGCATCACGCTCGGTATACGCGCGCATCGCGTCGATCAGCATCCCGTGCGCGACGCTGGCGATTCGATCGATCTCGACCCGGTGCGGCCGCATCGGCTGATCCGAAAGTTTGATCGCGTTCTTGGAGATGTCAACGGCGTAGTCGCCGACCCGTTCGAGGTCGGTGGCGATTTCCAGCATGGCCGCAATCTCGCGCAACTCGCCGGCCACCGGCTGCTGCCGCCAAATGAGCTCGATGCAGTGCGCTTCAACTTTGCGTCTCAGGTCGTCGATGACGTCATCTCCGGCGACCACGCGCGCGGCGACCGCCGCGTCGCGGTTGTCGAGCGCCTCGACGCCGACGCGAATCGAATCGCCGACCAACGCGCCAAGCCGGACGACGTCGAGCCGCGTCGCCTCCAATTGCTCGTGATATGCAGTGCGCACTGCCATTTACAGCCTCCCGTGACTTTCGTTCCTGAGTATAGGTCAAAGGTAGGTTCCCCGCAATCCAACGAAGGAACCTCTGCTCTTTATCAAATCATAAGGTTCACATAAAGAAGGTCGGAATATGACGTTTGAAGATATTCTCGTCGAGATTGACGAGCCGGTCGGCATCATCACCCTCAACCGCCCCGGCGTCCTCAACGCATTGCGCAATCGCCTGTTGTCCGAGTTCTCCCGGGCGCTCGTCGACCTCGATGAGCATAACGGCGTGCAGGCCGTCGTCGTGACCGGTGCGGGTGAAAAGGCCTTCGCGGCCGGAGCCGACATCGCCGAGCTGAACGCGATCGCAACGGCGCGCACGGGCGTCGAACAGGCGCGGCGGGGGCAGGCTCTCACCCGTCAGATCGAGCGGCTTCGTAAGCCTGTGATCATGGCCGTAAACGGATTCGCCCTGGGCGGCGGCTGCGAAATTGCGATGGCGGGCGATATTCTCATCGCCTCCGACAATGCGAAATTCGGTCAGCCCGAAGTTAACCTTGGTTTGCTTCCGGGTTACGGTGGATCGCAGCGCATGACGCGCCTCGTCGGCAAAGGCATGGCCATGTACCTGTGCCTGACCGGTGAGATGATCGACGCTCGAGAGGCACTGCGCATCGGCCTGGTCCAGAAAGTCGTCCCGCTGCCGGAGCTGATGACCGAGGCAAAGCGCATCGGTACGCTGATCGCATCGAAGGCACCGCTGGCCGTCGCGGCGTGCAAACGCGCCATCAACGGCGGCGCGCACCTCTCGATCGACGATGGACTCGCGCTTGAAGCGCTCGAGTTCGGTACGCTGGTCGACACCGAAGACATCCGCGAGGGTACCCGTGCTTTTCTGGAAAAACGCCGGCCCGACTGGAAAGGCCGCTGAATCTGATCGTCTAGCGGCCTAATGCCTTCTGCGCGCTGGTCATCGCGATGGCGATTGCGGGATTGAGCCCTTCCCATTTCGCCCGAACGTCGCCGGCCGGGTCGATGACCACGATCGTCGGAAATCCTTGCAAGCTGAAGAGCGCTCGCGCGCGAGCAGTTGGATCGAGTGCGACGTGCGTCAGCGCGTACTTGCGCGCGAAGCCGGCGGCGACCGAATGCGACTCGCCGACGTCGATCGGAACGACGACGGCGTCGGGATGGCGCTTCGACCACGCCTCGACCAGCGGAAGCTCGACCCGGCACGGAACGCACCAGGTGGCATAAAAATCGAGGAAGAGCAAGTGCCCGCGCAGATCCGCCGTGCGAAGCGAGCCGCCGTCCAAGAGTTGGTAGGTTGCATGCGGCGCCGGCTGCGCGCCGGCCGGCAGAAACGCACGCGGCGCGAAGAATATCTTCCAGACAGCGAACGCGATGACGGCCACGGCCGCGATATCCAGGAGTCGCGCGGTCGTCACCCAGCGCGTCTTCGGTGCGTCACTCGACGCTGAAGAGCGCTGCAATTCCCTGTCCGCCGCCGATGCAGGCCGAAGCGACGCCGTAACCGCCGCCGCGGCGGCGCAGATCGTGCAGCGTCGTAATGGCGAGACGCGCTCCCGACGCGCCCAACGGATGACCCAGCGCAATCGCTCCGCCGTGAGGGTTGAGCCGCACGACCTGTTCTGGGCTCCTCGAAGCACCATTGGATTTCATCTCGCGCAGACACGCGAGAACCTGCGGCGCGAAGGCTTCATTGATTTCGAGGACGGAAAGATCCTTTTGTGCGATACCGGCGCGCTGCAGCGCGGCAGGAACGGCAAAGGCCGGACCGATCCCCATCAAGGCAGGGTCGACGCCGACGACACTCGAGGCGATCAAACGCCCGATCCACGGAATCCCGTCGGCCTTGGCCTGTTTGACGGTGGTAAGCACGACCGCGGCGGCGCCATCGGTGATGCCGCTGGCGTTGCCGGGCGTAACGACGCCGTCCTTTACGAAACGCGCGGGCAGTTTGCCGAGTTTCTCCATCGTCAGACCGTGGCGCGGTCCTTCATCGCTTTCGATCTTGACGCTCCCGCCTTTTGGCGCCGGCACGTCGACGGCAACGATTTCCTCGGCGAAATAGCCGCTGCTTTGCGCGTCCAGCGCCCGCTCTTGGCTCGCCAGCGCAAACTCATCGGACTCGGCGCGCGAGACGCCGTACTTTTTGGCCAGGTTCTCCGCGGTGATCGCCATCGGCGCGTTTGCGTAGGAATCGGTAAGCGCGGTCCACAGCGAGTCCTCGAACGCCACGTTTTGGCCTAAGTGAAATCCTCTGCGCGCACCCCGAACGACGTGTGGCGCTTGGCTCATATTTTCGGTTCCGCCCGCCAAAGCGTACGCGGCACTGCCCAACGCAAGCGATTGTGCGGCCGAGAGGATCGCCTGGAGCCCCGACCCGCACAGGCGATTGACCGTCAGGGCGGGGACACCGACTGGGAGGCCTGCACGCAGCCCGACGTGGCGCGCCAAGTAGATCGCATCGGCGCTGGTCTGTATAACGTTCCCAAAGACCACGTCGTCGATCCGCTCCTTAGGCACGCCGCTGCGGGCGATCGCCGCTTCCGACGCGGCAACCGCGAGATCCGTCGCCGAGAGATCGGCCAACGCGCCGCCCAGATTGCCGAATGGGGTGCGGGCGCCCGCAATGATGACGATGTCGTTATCTAGGGTCGGTGTACTCATACTGGCCCGCACTATTCCGCGCCGAATCTCGCGCGTCCCGGCAGGTGCGGCCCCGCGCCTTCACTAAAAAACTTGCCAGCTATGCCAATCAATCGACCGGCCTCGGTTACGCTCGATGCCCGCGCGCTCCAACCCGCGACCAAGGCCGAGCAGATCCTGGAAGCGTTCGACAAGCTCCAAATTGGAATGGCGCTGGAAATCAACGAAGAAACGGATCCGCGCGCCCTGCGCAATGAGATGGCGCAGCTGCGCCCCGGGCGCTTCTCCTGGGACGCTCGCAACCTCGGCAGCAATCGCTGGACCGTTCGCCTCGAACGCATCGATGAAAACGCCGACGGCGAAGCATTCTTGACGCACGTTCCCGCGTTTACCTCGGCTCGCGCCGGCACGATCAAAGAGCTAGCCGCGCAGATGAGCGAACGCACCTACAAGTTGGGCGAGACCATTTTTGACGAGGGCGAAATCTGGCCGTACCTCGGTGTCGTCAGGAGCGGCAAAGTCATCTATACGTTACTCTCGCCCGACGGCAAGACGCATACGATGGGCGAGCGGCTCACGCACGACACGCTGAACGAAAGCGGGACCTTCGACGGCGGCGGCGCTACGACGCGCGCCGAGGCGCTGACCGATGCGACGATCGTGACGCTGCCCAGTGAAGCCGTGATTCATGCCGCTCGCAACGATGCTGAACTGGCGCTCGGATTTCTCATTGCGGCATCGCAAGCGCGACGACGCTCGATCGATACGATCGCCGACCTCGCCTTTGCACATGTTTTGCAGCGCGTAGCCAAGTTCTTACTCGGCTACGCTCGCACATCGGTGGGAATGGCGCGTGGTTTGCCGGGCGTCGACAATCTCTCGCAAGCCCAAATCGCTGCCGCGGCCGGCACGGTGCGGGACATGGCCGCGCGTGCGCTCCTGCGCCTAAAGAATGCGGGTGCCGTCGAACTCGACCGCGGCCGCGTCAAAGCGATCGATCGGGCTAGGTTGGAGGCCTTTGCCCACAACGTTCAAGCTCCGCCCGTTTAGG
>JASHXG010000174.1 GCA_030043675.1 Vulcanimicrobiota bacterium | reverse complement strand
CGCTTTATCGATCAGCCCGGCGGCTGGCTCGGCGGAACGGTCAAAGTCGATTGGCCGATCCTTATAAACCTGCGCCTGGACCCGTTCGAACGCACCGGTCTGATGGGCTCACTCAACTACTATCACTTCTTCGTCTACAACTTCTGGCGCTTCGCCTTGGTGCAGGAAGTAGTGGCGAAGGCTGCGCAGAGCGCGATCGAGTTTCCGCCGATGCAAAAGGGCGCCTCGTTCAACCTCGAAGCGATCAAGGAGCAAATCGAAAAGGCGGTGGCATCACACTCCGGCTCGTAAAATCCCGTTGCCAAAGAGCGAGCGCCCATCACGGGCGCTCGCTCTTGTTTTTGCAATGCATGGGATTTTGCGCCGGCAAGGAATCGAAGGCGTATGGAAATTGTGATCGCCGAGCAAGGCGCGTTTCGTCTCGAACCGGTGATCACGGCGGAGGAGGCGCGTGGTCGAGCGAGCGCGCATAAAGCGTCTGCCTTTGGCACCCTCTCCCGGCTTTTCGCTCGTCCCAAAGAGGGCGACATTGCGATCTCCGATCTAGGCCTTTGCTATCTGCCGCTCTGGCACGCCAAGGCCCATCTTCGTTTTCTCTACGACCGCCGAGAGTTGTATAAAGTGCCGGTAAAGACGCCGCACGTGGCTTCGGTTAGCGTTGGCCCCGACGACCATGCGGTCGCGAGCGGGACCATCGAGCTGCCGGTCGTCGAACACTGCGAGCGCGACGAACGTAAGGAGCTCTGGCTCGACGGATTGAGCGATCAACCGATGAATGCACAGCCGTATCTCCAGGCGAGTGCGATCCCCGTCGACCTCGATGAGTTTGCGCCGGAAGACGCAAAGATCGTTGCTCCGACGGTCCGAGCATCGGCAGTCGTTCGAGCGCTCCTCGGCGACGATCTTCGTCCGACGGATGCCGACGCAGTCAAGGAGGAGCGCGTAAACGTCGAGTGCATCGACCTCTACCTGCGGCCGGCGTTCAATTTCAAGTGCGTCTGGACCGAGAAGAACAAGACGGCCGACCTAACGCTCGATGCCGTTACCGGAGAGTTGCAAAGCCGGCCTAGTGCGGCGATGGCGGCGGTCGGCAAACTATTGAAGCCGGAAACGCTTTTCGACCTTGGCGCGGAAACGCTCAATGTGATCGTCCCCGGAGGTGCAATCGTGCTGAAGGTGGCGAAGGCGTTCGCCGACAAGCGCAAAACCTAAGCCGGCCGCCATGCGTTAGCGCTCGTTTCGGTACCAGCGCAAGACGCGCATCGCGCGCATCGTATTCCAGCGGCTCGCCCTGCCGGTTTCCGCTTCCAACGGGAAACTCAGCCGATCCTCGTAGAGATGGTTCATCGGCCAGCGTCCGTTTTGATGACGCCGGGCTTCGACGATTCCGATCGCTTCGGCGACGCGTTCGTCGGGCTTGAGATCGGCACTACGAAGGTAGTCGAGACCCCTGAGGACGTCATAGTGCCACACCGTCGGGAACGCAAATCGCGTCCACTTACGATCGATGATCTCGCCGGTCGAGAGTCGTCTGAACATGCGGCGCTCGAGCAGATACTCGTGGGCTTTCAGGCGCGCCGCGGTGACGGCGATCGTGTCGCCCCACGCTCGTTCATATTCGAGTAAGCCCTCCAGCACGCGGATTGTCGAGTGGAAGGACGAGCGTGTGCTCGATGGGGCCTCGCAATTCCATCCGCCATCGGCCAGCTGTTCATCCAACAGGCGGTCAACGATCGCACCGCACCGCTCGCCGAAGTAGCTGCCGAAGGCGAGAATGGCTCCGTTGATGCACGGCTCGGTTTCGCCGTCGAAATAGGGCCGGTTGCCGAGTCTGTCCCACGTCAGATGCGCCTTCACGCGGGCGATCGCGCGACGGGCCTCTTCGCTCGACGGATCGAGTCCCATCTCTCGTAGGAGCGCAAGTGCGTCCATGGTGATCATCCAACCGCGATCGTTGGGGCCGCCCCACCAGCCCTGGGGCGCCTGGCGAGCCAGCAGCAATTGGCCCCAGCCCTCACGAGCGACGCGAGAACGTTCGCTCGCGACGACGTCTACGGGTTCGTGCACGAGATCTTGCATGACGCGCCAGCGAATGGCCGGATCCCCGCCGAGAAGCCACCGCGTAACGCTTGCGTCGCTCATCGGCGCCCCATTACGGGTAAGCCGGCCGGCCTCCCTTATTTTGCTTAAGCGCCAGGGAGCCGCCCGGGCAACCCCTAATCCAAGAAGCCGCTAATCCCCAGATCAATCCCGTACAATACAAGGAGCAATTGTGAGCGGAACAACGAAATTCGTCGCGCCGCTGGTCGTATCGCTGGCATTAGCCGCCTGTAACTCGGGCGGGTCTTCGTCGATGCCTGGGATGACGGGCCAGAGCGCACAAACGGGCCGAGCGCTTTCAGCCGTAGCGCATCGCCGCCCGGAATGGTTAGCCAAGAATCTTGCCACGCCGGTTTGTCCGCAGGTTGTCGGAGTGCCTACGTGTTTGGCATTGAACGTCAATGGAGTCAAACAGCATGCAACCCCCAGCGGCTGGACGCCCTCTGACCTCGAGACGCGGTACAAACTGCCATCGAAAACGGATGGCTCCGGCCAGATCGTCGCGATCGTCGACGCGTACGATAATCCGAACATCGCCTCGGATCTCGCCACCTATCGCAGTCAATTCGGACTCCCCACGGCGAACTTTACGAAGTACAACCAGGACGGTCAAACGAGCAACTATCCGTCCGGAAGTGAAGACTGGGGAATCGAAGAGGATCTCGACGTCGACATGGTCTCGTCGGCGTGTCCAAACTGCACGATCTATCTCATCGAGGCGGACGGCGCCGATACGTCCGATCTCGAAACGGCCGAAGCCGAGGCCGTGACGCTCGGGGCCCACGTCATCAGCAACAGCTGGATCTGCTACGAATCGAGTTGCGGCGCGTCCGAGTCGTCGTTCGACTCTCCGGGCGTCGTGTATGTGGCGGCATCCGGTGACTACGGCTATGACCTGAACGGGTCGCCCGAGTGGTTCGATAGCGTTGTCTCCGCCGGCGGCACGCAACTGGAAGCGAGCGGTTCGAGTTACACCGAGATTGTGTGGCCCGACGCGGGCGGCGGCTGCTCGTCGAATGGCGGCGGCTCCGGACAGCCCAAACCGACGTGGCAGAAGGATAAGGGCTGCACGTACCGCACCGACACCGACGTATCGTCGGAGGCCGGTTGCTCACCGGGTGTCGCGGAATACGACACCTATGGTGAAGGAGGATGGATCCAGGAGTGCGGGACGAGCGCCGCATCGCCGTTGAACGCGGGCGTTTTCGCGCTGGCCGGTGATGCGAGCAAGGTGAACGCCGGTCAGCGGTTCTGGTCGCTCAAGGGTAGGAAGCGCACCCGCGACCTTTGGTACATCAAATCCGGCGATGACGGCTCGTGCGGCGGCTCGTACCTCTGCACCGCCGGCACCAAGCAATTCGGAAAATACGCCGGTCCCACCGGGTGGGGATCGCCGAAAGGCATCGGCGCGTACAAATAAGCCGGACGCTCGGCCAACGTGACGAGGCGGCGCATTCGCGCCGCCTCGTAACTTATTGCGTGTCGGGCATCCGGTAGTCGAGCCGCTGGTGAAGGAAGAAGCTGCGGCCGTAAGGGGCTGTGATCGGCACAAAGGTGCGCGCCCGCTGCGTGAAGTCGAAGCAGTCCGCAGTGGGCGACGCAGCGCGACTGTCCGCGGCGCCAAGCCTTCCGAGACCGAAGAGATCCTCGGCGAAGCGTAGCACGCTCGCCGTTTCGTACTGCACGTGTGAAACGTAATTCTTTTTTGCGTAGGGTGAGATGATCAGAAGTGGAACGCGAAAGCCCAGCCCGTCATAGTCGCGGAACGGCGGAGCGACCGGATCGTAGAGCCCGCCCCAGTCGTCCCACTGGACGAAGATCGCCGTCGAATCCCAGAACGTACTTTTTCCGATCGCGTTCACCAAAGTCGCCACCCACGACGGCCCATATGCCCCAGCGCAGTTTGGATGGTCGGAGTTGATGCACATCGGCGTGATCCAGGTAAAGTTCGCGAGCTTCCCGGCCGCCACGTCGGTGAGAAACGTTTTTTGCGGCGTGATCACCTTTGCCCAGTCCGGTCCGTCGTAGATGTGCTTGACGGCCTGATACCCGGACCAATAGGAGCCCGAGCCGCTCGACGGCGCGCCATCCTTACTGGTGTAGAAGCGCCACGATAACCCGGCGCGATCCAGCTCGTCGCCCAGCGTCTGGTAGTCGAAGCACGGAGCCTCCGGCGACCCGTACTTGCGATCCTGGTCGATGGTGTAGATGAAATCGCTGGGGCCTTGCTCGCATCCCCACGGCCCGTACGGCAGGTCGACGGAGGACTGTGCTTGCGCCGCGATGATGTACTGGTGAGCGACGAAGCTTTCGTCGAGCTGTGATTGAAACATCCGGTCGGCAAGCACCCATTCGTGCGCCATATCGAAGTAGGGCTTGGATTCTCGATGCGGCACGTAGACGTACTGCCCGTGCGGCGGCGCGTCGTAGAGCTGCTCGCGGTTGAATCCGTTCATCCGACACTTCGTCCCCGGCAACGTTCCTGTTCCGTTGCATGCCGCGAACATCGCCTTTGCGGAATGGTCGATGTCGTACTTGAACGCTAGGCTGAGCGGCGAGAGTTTGATAATTCGCCCTTTTGAGTCCTTACCGCTCGAAACCGTATACGCGCCCGGATAACCTTGAAACAGATTGTTGAAACTGCGATTCTCTTGAATGATATAGACGACGTGCGTGATCTTTGCGCGCTCGACGCGGACTTGCGTGGACTGCATCGCCGGTACTTCGGTCCGAGCTCCGAAAGCGCACGCGGTCAGCGAGAGAACTGCGGCCGGCAGCAGTGCGCTAAGGCGGCACGGTGCGCCCATCGCTCACTCCTCGTCCGGAATGCGGTAGTCGGCCGGATGATGGAGAAAGAAGTTCCGGCCCTTGGGCGCGTCGATTTTCACGAACGTCCGCGGTTTCTGCAGAAAATCGAAGCAGTCGACGGGTGAGGCCGCGCGCTGATCGGCCGCCGCCAGCCGCCCCAAGCCGAAGAGATCCTCGGCGAAACGGAGGACGCTCGCAGTCTCGTATTGCGTCTTCGAGACGTAGCCCTGCCGCGCGTATGGCGAGATCACGAGCAACGGGACGCGAAAGCCGAGACCGTCATAATCCTGAAACGGCGGCTGCACGTGATCGTAGAGACCGCCCCAGTCGTCCCACTGAACGAAGATCGCGGTCGAATTCCAGAACTTGCTTCTGCCGATCGTGTTCACCAGCGCGGCGACCCAAGAAGGCCCGTCGCCGCCGCCGCAGTTCGTGTGATCGGAGTCGAAGCACTCCGGCGTGATCCACGTAAAGTTGGCCAGCTTTCCGGCCGGCACGTCAAGGAGAAAGCGCTGCTGTGGCGCGATCACGTCTTTGCGCCAATCGGGGCCGTAGTAAATGTGCTTGACGGCTTGGTACGAAGACCAGAACGCGCCGCCGTCGCTGGACGGCGTTCCGTACTTACTCGTATAGAAGCGCCACGACAACCCCGCCCGGTCGAGCTCGTCGCCGAGCGTGAGGTAGTCGAAGCAGGGTGGTTCGCCCTGACCGATCGTCCGTTTTTGGGTCAGCGTGCTGACGAAGTCGATCCCTTCGTAGCCGCAACCCCATTGGGCGAAGGGCAGGTCGACGGCCGACTGGGCTTGCGCCGCGATGATGTATTGATGTGCGACGAAACTATCGTCGACCTGTGATTGAAACATATGATCGGCAAGCACCCACTCGTGCGCCATGTCGAAGTACGGCTTCGACTCAGAGTGCGGTACGTAGGCGTACTGCGGATGCTTCAAGCTCGCAGGCGCGTAGAAGGTTGCCTCTCGATTGAATCCGTCCATTCGGCACTGCGTTCCCGGCAGCTTCCCGGTGCCGTCGCAGGCGGCGAACATCGCTTGCGCCGAGTGATCGATTTCATACTTGAGGGCAAGGCTCACCGGCGTCAATGGAATCGTTTTGCCTTTCGAATCCTTCCCGCTGGCGACGGTGTCGGCACCCGGATATCCTTGGAAGAGATCGTCGAAGCTGCGGTTTTCCTGAACGATGAAGACGATGTGCGTGATCTTTCCGGCGCCGGTTTGGGCGAGCGCGGGCAGGACGCGATCGCTGCGCATGAGTGGCGTTGCGGGCTGCGTTGCGGAAGCACAGGCTGCCAAGCCAAGCGCGGCGGCGAGCGCGCTTAGGCTGTAATTTACAAGGCGCCGCACGCTGCGCAGCGGCCTTCGAACGTCACCCGCTCGCTCTCGATCTTGAAGCCGTGCGCTAGGCCGAGGGCTTTGACCGTGCGCGTCGGAACCGCGTATGCCACGTCTTCGATCTCGCCGCACTGGCTGCAACGAAAGTGCGCGTGCGGCGGACCCGATGGCTCGTAGGCCGCTGCCTCGCCGCCCGGCACGTGGATCTCCGACACCAAGCCGAGATCGTGCAAGCGCTCGAGACCACGATAGACGGTCGAGAACCCGAAGCCGGGCCGCCGCTCGAGCGCCTTCGCGTAGATTTCCGAAGGCGTAAGATGGCAGCCGATCCCACTCTCTTCGACGATCTCGTAGATGAGTTGATAGTTCTTTGGTAACGCCGGTGCGCGAACGCGTTGCCTCCTATTGACGGCAGCCGTTTGCGGCGGTATCCTGCCCATTGTGAGACTGAGATTCACTTTCAAATCGCACCATTCCTCCGGATCGGAGAAGTAGCAGAGATGGAAAACACGATCGCCCAGATGTCCGAAGCCGACCGAGGCCGTCCCGAAAAACACGTACCGTTTAGGCCTCGCGTGAACATCGATTGGTTCCCCGATTTACTTGATATATCGGTGCTGCAGCGGCCCTCCGCCCGCTCCAGCCCTATGGAGGCCGATTTCAACTACGCGCGTGAGTTTAAGACGCTCGATCTCAAGGCAGTCAAGGCAGACCTTCACGCATTGATGACGACCTCGCAAGACTGGTGGCCGGCTGATTACGGACACTACGGGCCGCTCTTGATACGCATGGCCTGGCATGGCGCGGGAACGTACCGCATCGGCGACGGCCGCGGCGGCGCGGGCTCGGGCCAGCAACGTTTCGAGCCGCTCAATAGCTGGCCGGATAACGCGAACCTCGACAAAGCGCGGCATTTGCTGTGGCCGATCAAGCAAAAGTACGGGCGCAAGATCTCATGGGCCGACCTTATGATCCTGGCCGGAAACGTTGCCTTGGAATCGATGGGATTCAAGACGTTCGGTTTCGGCGGCGGCCGCGTCGATGCGTGGGAACCCGATGAAATCACCGACTGGGGTCCCGAAACGACCTGGCTCGAGGACAAGCGCTACAGCGGCGAACGCGATCTCGCCAAACCGCTGGCCGCCGTCCAGATGGGTCTGATCTACGTGAACCCCGAGGGCCCGAACGGAAAGCCCGACCCGCTCGCCGCGGCGATCGATATTCGCGAGACGTTCGGGCGTATGGCGATGAATGACGAGGAGACCGTCGCGCTGATTGCCGGCGGCCACACCTTCGGTAAAACGCACGGTGCGGCGGATCCGAATAAATACGTCGGGCTTGCGCCGGCCGGCGCGCCGATCGAAGAACAAAACCTCGGCTGGCGCAATACGTTCGGCAGCGGCAGCGGTGACGACACGATCACGAGCGGCCTCGAGGGGGCCTGGACGCAAATGCCCACGCGGTGGAGCAACTTATACTTCGACAACCTCTTCAACTACGAGTGGGAGCTGACGAAGAGCCCGGCGGGCGCCTATCAGTGGAAGCCCAAGGACGGCGCGGCGGCCGATACCGTTCCCGATCCGCACGATCCGTCGAAACGGCACGCGCCGACGATGCTCACAACCGACCTTTCGTTGAAACTTGATCCGATCTACGGGCCGATCTCCAAACGCTTCCACGAGAATCCGCAAGAACTGGCCGACGCATTTGCCAAGGCGTGGTTCAAGCTGACGCACCGTGACATGGGCCCCATCTCGCGTTATCTCGGTCCGGAAGTACCGGCGCAAGCGCAGATTTGGCAAGACCCGGTGCCGGCGGTCGACCATCCGCTGATCGACGAACAGGATATCGCCGCGCTCAAACGCCGCATCCTCGACTCGGGCCTGGGGATCTCGCAGCTGGTCACGACCGCATGGGCGTCGGCCTCGACGTTCCGCGGCACCGACAAGCGCGGCGGCGCAAACGGCGCGCGCATTCGTCTGGCACCGCAGAAGGACTGGGCCGTGAATCAGCCCGCGGACCTGGCGAAGGTGCTGCAGACGCTGGAGAAAGTCCAAGCGGACTTCAACGCTTCGCTGTCGGGCGGCAAGAAGGTTTCGCTGGCGGACGTTATCGTTCTCGCCGGTGGCGCGGCAATCGAACAGGCCGCGAAAGGCGGCGGTCACGACGTGAAGGTCGGCTTCGCGCCGGGACGCACGGATACGACGCAGGAGGACACCGACACGAACTCCTTTGCGGTGCTCGAGCCGACTGCGGACGGGTTCCGCAACTACCTCGGCACGGGACACGCGCGTTCGCCCCAGCAGCGGCTGATCGATCGTGCAGAGTTGCTCACGCTAAGCGCGCCTGAGATGACCGCGCTGGTCGGCGGTCTGCGGGTACTTGGCGCCAACGCCGGTGGGTCCAAAGACGGCGTCTTCACCAAGAGTCCCGGCACGTTAACGAACGATTTCTTCGTGAACCTGCTCGACATGAGCACCAAGTGGCAGCCGGCGGGCGACTTCACCTATGAGGGTCGTGACCGCCGCACAGGCGACCTCAGGTGGACCGGCACGAACTGCGATCTGATCTTTGGCTCGAACTCGCAGCTGCGGGCCATCGCCGAAGTGTACGCCGTTGAGGGGGATCACTTCGTGCGCGACTTCGTCGCCGCGTGGGAAAAGGTCATGAACCTCGACCGATTCGATCTCGCGGTGACCGCCTAGCGATCGTCGACGATGCGGGCCGACTTGATGTAATCGAGTCGCGGAAAGGCTCGCTCGAGATACGCGTTACCCTGTGCGGCGATCAGCGCTTGATCGGGCTGTTCGCCGTACCCGGGGTAAATGTGGTCGACGGCCTGCATGCCGCTGGTTACCCGGCCGAATGGCGCAAAGCCCATCGCATCGAGTCGCGCGTTGTCGCCGAGGTTGATGAACAGATGCGTCGTGCGGCTATTCGGCTGCCCGGTTGCAGCGAACGTCACCGTTCCGCGAACGTTCGAGGCCTTAACCGGGTCGTCGGCGATCGTCGTGTCCCACTTCTTGGTTAGCGCGGGATCGGCGGCCGCACCCCATTGCACGACGAACCCCGGCACGACGCGGTAGAAGCGGGCACCGTCGAAATACCTGGCCTTGACGAGCTCGTAGAAGCGCTGCGCGCCGACCGGCGCGAGAGTTCGATCCACTTCGATGGTGACCGGCCCTTCGCTCGTGTCGAACAAGACGCTATAGGTTTGGGGAGCCGAATCCTGCACGTTGTGCTCCTTTGCACCGCCCGCGCAACCCGCAAACGCAAGCGCCGTGGCGATAAAGATGAGAATCTTATGCATCTACCGTCCCTTCGACCCAGCCGCCAGCGACTCCGTGAGCAGCGCGGCGGCCTGCGCGAGGCGCTCGTCGCTGCCGGCGCTGAACCCAAGGAGAAGACCACGGCAGTCGTCTCGCTGAAGGCAGAGCAGCGAAAGCGGCAGCACCCGATGTCCATCCGGCAGAGCGTTCGCAGCGCGAACGTCATCGAACTCGCGCGGAGCGGTGATCGCGACGTGCAGACCCGTTTGCGCGGGGCCGATGCGCAAGCTCGGCGGCAGCTTGCGCGAAAGCACGTCGATGAGGATCTGCCGGCGGCGCTGGTAAATCGCCGTCATGCGGCGCACGTGCCGGCTAAAGTGGCCG
>JASHXG010000173.1 GCA_030043675.1 Vulcanimicrobiota bacterium | reverse complement strand
GTCGTTCGTCACGCTCTACCTGCAAGAAGGCGTCGTGCCGTACGCCAACAGTCAGCTGGCCGATATCGAGAACACGGTCATCAACCACACCAGCGCCTTCAACCGTGACCTGACCGTGTCGGCGCCGTTGCCCGGCGGTGGACGGCAGGTGACGATCGCCACCGCGTACGAGCCGCACTCGCGCGCGTTGATGCACGTGACGCTGATCCAATACGACAACCGCAACAACCCGCGGCAAGTCGTCTTCGCCGACCGCGCCGAGTTCGAATCCGACCGGTGGATGCTGCAGAATTCCAGCATCTACCGCTTCAATCCCGACGGCACGACGGTCGACGAGCCCGGCGTCCCAAACCAGCAGGTCGAAATCGGCGAAAATCCAACCCAGATCGTCAAGCGCATGAGCAACGACGATCCCGAGAACATGAGCCGGTCCCAAATTGCCGACATCGTGCGATCCGGGCAGTTGACGGACAGCGAGCTGCGCAAATACGTGACGACCTACCAAGAGAAGCTCGCGCGCCCGTTCGCGTGCTTCGTCTTCATTTTGATCGCGATTCCTTTCGGTTTGCGTACGATTCGAGCGGGCGGCAGCACCAGCCTGGGCTTTGGGCTCTCGCTGGCGATCGTCTTCGCGTACTACGTCGTGATGACGATCTGCTCGTTCATCGCCCAGGCGCTTCTTCCGCTCGCGGTGCTCTGGGCCTGGATGCCGAACCTCATCTTTACGGCGATCGGCCTGGCGCGACTGCAGCGCGCGGCGCGAGTATGAACTTCGTCGAGATCGTTCGTGGCGCCGGCAACATCGCGTTGGTGATGGCGTTGGCGGGCTGCGTCGCCTACGTCGGCGATCGCGTCGGCCATCAAGTCGGACGCCGAAGGCTGAGCCTGTTCGGTATTCGCCCGCGCTATACGTCGACGATCGTCGCGATCGCCACCGGAATGATCATCGCCCTGGTCGTGACGCTCGTCGCGATTTTCGCATCGCAGCAGGTGAAGACGGCGTTTTTCAAGCTCAACTCGATCAACCAGCAGATCGCCGAGCTGCAAGCGCGTCAGCGCGACTTGGAAACCAAGGTCAATACCGGGCGGCTGGTCATTCCAGTCGACACGCTGATGCTGCCCTTCTTTCACACGATCGACCAATCGGCGACCCGCGGTGAGCGCTTGGCGGCGATCCGCGACTACTACGGTTTCGCGATCCAGTACGTCAACGCCACGTATCCCCGCTTGGGCCTCAAGCCGTACGTCAAGCCGCCCGACGCCGACAAGAAGCTGACCGGCTTAGCCGACGACCTCACGACCGCGGCGGAGCTCTCGCAGGCGAACGAGATCCTGACGGTGACCTCCGACAGCAATCTCTTTCAGGGCGATGAAATCCACTTTCAAATCAACGAGACGCCCGACATCCGGTACTTCCGCAAGGGACAGGCGATCGGGCAGCTCAAGATTCCCGGCAAGAGCGGCGCGAGCATCAACCTCGCGCTCAGCCAGTTGCAGAACTGGGTCTCGATCGAGGCGCGGCAACTGCAGCTGCCGGCCTATCTCGCCGACGTCCAGCCGCTCCAGTTGATTCCGGACGTGCAGCAGATGCAGCAGCGCATCGGAAAGCCGGGCACCTATCTCTTGACGGCGTTTGCCGCCGAGGACTTCTACCCGCACATTGGTGCGATCCCGGTGATCATCGTGCTCACCCAAGCGCCGTGATTCTGGGCATCGACCCGGGCAGCGCGAAAGCGGGATATGCGCTGATCGAGGCGTCCGGGGCGGTCGTGCTGGCGGGAATCGAGCCGCTCGACGCGCTGCCGGCACGCTTGCGCGAGATCGCCGGCGGCCATGCGATTGCGGCGGTCGCCCTCGGCCGTGGGACGAACGCGCTGGCGATCAAGGCCCGTCTGGAAGAGCTGCGCCTGCCGAT
Organism: Vulcanimicrobiota bacterium; assembly: GCA_030043675.1. GTDB lineage: Bacteria > Vulcanimicrobiota > Vulcanimicrobiia > Vulcanimicrobiales > Vulcanimicrobiaceae > Cybelea. The sequence continues at coordinate 691 of JASHXG010000173.1, read as the reverse complement.
TCACTTTGTGGACGAATACGAGACGACCCGGCGCGCGCGCGAGCTCTACTTCGTCGACCATCCCCCACGGGGCTGGCGCCGGCTGATTCCCTTGGGCATGCAGCTGCCCGAGCGCCCGATCGACGACTACGCGGCGATTCTCATCGCCAGGCGCTTCCTTACAAGGGGAGTGGAGGCAGAATCTCAAACCTAGAACGCCCCGCCGGGTGCGCGCCGTTGGGCGCCCTTCCGGATGGGTACGATTACCGAGCGGAGGGCATATGCGTCGAGTCGTCGGCGTGACAGCAATTATGGCGCTCGCGGCAGCGCTATGTTCTGTCGCGGCCCGTTCGGCCTCGCTGGCGCTCCCGCTCGCGAGCCCCGACCTGCGCACGCAGCTGATGCTGCGGCTCTTCGGCGAGACCTCCGACTCCAGCGCTTCCTACGCCGCGCAGTATGGTGACCGCGCCAGCGAGTCGCCGTTGCGCGCCGCGGTCTTGCAAATCCGCCCGACCGACGGGCTGGCCGCCTTCGCGCCGGCGGTGCCGTCCGCCGTGATGTTCGTCGTCTCGCGCGTGCAGCCGGGGTCCGGCTCGGGTGAGAGCCTCTCGGCCTTGGCGCAATCGGCCGCGGCCGGGCTGTGGCAGACGACCGGGGCACAGTACGCACCGCCGAACGTGGCACGCCAAGAGCAGAGCGCGACGGTCCTTCC
>JASHXG010000172.1 GCA_030043675.1 Vulcanimicrobiota bacterium | reverse complement strand
GGTTGATCGTTGGGCTGGTCGCCCGCTGGCTCGTGCCGGGGGAAGCGCCCGGCGGCATCATCGCCGACATCGTCGTCGGCATTCTAGGCGCCTTGATCGGAGGCTGGATTTACGGCTTTTTCGGTCACACGGGCATTACCGGCTTCAACCTTCCGAGTATCGTCTGCGCCCTCATCGGAGCGATCGTGCTACTATGGCTGTTGCGCGCGATTCGCGGCCGCCCGGCGACCTAGCGGCCTGCAACTAGTCCGCGAAAGGGTGCCGCCGACTACCGGAGGAAGCTGAAACCAATGGCGTACGTCATCACCGAGCCGTGCATCGGAACGAAGGACAAGTCGTGCATCGACGTCTGCCCGGTCGACTGCATTCACGGCAAGGACGAGGACGAGATGCTCTACATCGATCCGGAAGTCTGCATCGATTGTGGGGCCTGCGTTTCGGCTTGTCCGGTCGAGGCGATCTTTGCCGACTCGGACGTCCCGGAGAAGTGGCAGCAGTACACGGAGATCAACGCCGACTACTTCAAGAAATAACACGCTTAACTAAAGGTAATCGCGAAGAGAGTTACCGAGCCGGCAACGACGATGTCGGCTTCTTCGAGTAATGCGGCCGTCGCATCCGCGCCACGCACGGCGATGACGCTTTCGATCGGCCGAACGCAAGCCGGGATCACGCGCTGAGCGGGGTCGCGGTAGAAGACGTCGCCGCCGGCCTGTGCTTCACCGCGCAGCGCGATGAATGCGCAGGGGTGTACGCCTACGCTCACCAGGCGGTGCTCGCGCCGCACGAATCCGACGGCATATTCGCCTGCGCCCTCGAGACGGAGCGGAACGACCAGGCGTGCCCCATCTTCCAACGCGTCCCACCAGGTTTGGGCGATGTCCTGGGTTCGTGCCGTCACGATGATCCGATCGAAGCGCGCGCGTTCGACGATATCGCCGGCGCCGTCCGCGGCGATGACCTCAACGTTCGCGCAGCCTACCTCTCGCAACAACGTGCGCGCGCGTTCGACCAGCTCACCGTCGAGATCGATCGTCGTGACGCGACCGTGCGGCCCGACGATGTGCGCCAGGAGGGCGGCGTTGTAGCCGCTTCCGGTCCCGATCTCCAGAACGCGGCTGCCGGCCGCGGGGTCGAGCAGCTCCAGCATCTGCGCGATCATCCCGGGCTGCGAAATCGACGAGACGATCTCGTCGCCGTGCATCTTGATCGCGATCGCGCGGTCGGCGTACGCGTACTCGAGCGGCGCCGCCGGAATGAAGCGGTGACGCGGGACCGTTCGCATCGCTGCCGCTACGCTCGGAAGGTGCAGAACGCCGGCGCGCTGCAGATGCGAAACCAGCGCCTCGCGGAGGGCCTCGTCGTGCTCCATCGGTTCTGGTTTCGCCTTCGCCTGCGAGGGGCGCTCCCAGTGCGCCGGGAAAAGAAGCGCGATGGAACCGCAACTCTCCGCCGGCGCGTTCAACGTGTTTTTCGCGTGGGCACCTTGGGTGATCGGAGGCGCGATCTATCTCGCGTTCTACGTCGCGAAACGCCATGAAGGGTCCGGCACGGCCTTGCCGGCAGATCATTCACCGGCCGAGTCATCCTACGCATGCGCCGGCTGCGGTCGACGCGGTTCGCGCGAGCAGATGGTCCCGCAGGAGCACGGCGGAGCGGTCAGCTGGTACTGCAGCGACTGCGCAACGCAGAAAGCGACGACGTAGGACCGCGCAGGCGCGCTACTGAGCCTGACCGTACCCTTTCATAACGTCGTGCATGCGCGAGGCCATCGCGAGCGCCGCATCCCATTTCCGCTGCCACATATTCCGGCCGAAGATGAGGCCGACGCATCCCGCGGCCATCGCGACGTCTGCCTTATGGATCGTGTCTTCATCATCCAACTTGCTTCCGCCCGAAACGAGCACGAGGCTGCGCCCCGCCGATTTCACGACTTTGCGCAAGCCCTCGAGGTCGTCGAAGGGCATGGTGTCGTACGGCTTGGGCAGCTTGGCGGCGTCGTCAGGTTTCCAGACGGGCTCGTTGAGCTTGATGATGTCGGCGCCGATCTCGCAGGCGACGCGGGCGGCGTAGTCGACCGCGTAGAGGGAGTCGATCCCGCCTTTGGCCTTCACGGCGGAGCCGCGCGGATAGGACCAAACGACCAGCGGCATGCCGTAGCGACCGCATTCGCGGCGCACTTCATTGCATTGCGCGATGTCGACGTCTTGCGACGGACTTCCGACGTAGAGCGTGTAACCCACTGCGTCGGCACCCAGGCGGATCGCATCTTCGACCGACGACGTCAGCGGACTGAAGGCTTCGTCATCCGGCGGAATGTTCGTCTTTCCGTTGACTTTCAGGAGCAACGGCACGCGACCCGCATACTGCCTTTGATACTTCTCGGCTAAGCCGATCTGTAAGGCAATGCCCGAGAAGTTGCCAGCGATCGCGAGGCGGTAGATCCAGTCGGTATCAATGGCGGCTGGGTTGTCGAAGAAGTCCACCGGTCCATGCTCGAGGCCCTGATCGATCGGCAGCATCATGAGCGTGCCGTTGGCAGGACCATGTTCGTACATGAACTTATGGAGGCGCGTGCGTTTGCCCGTCGAGAGGTTCAAGTCATCGAACGTGGGACGCACGACGACGGCGGGTGTAACGGTCGTTACGGTGCTCACCATGTCGGCTTCGGCATTGGAGGTCGCGCCCCTATCCGGGCGGGAAAGCGCCCGCGTGGCGCCCAAGGGGCCGCACGTGAGCGATCGCGTAGGATTCATAGGCCTGGGCGCAATGGGGGAGCCGATGGCTCGTTCGCTGCGACGTGCAGGTTTCGACGTTACCGCGGCCGCGCACCGGCAGCGTGAAGCCCTCGAGCGCTTGCGGAGCGACGGCGTCGTCGAAGCGGCCGACCCAGCCGCAGTCGCCGCCGCGAGCGATATCGTCATCACTTGCGTGCCCGATGCGCCGCAAGTGGACGAAGCGCTCTTCGGGCCTCGCGGGGTCGCAGCGGGCGCTCGGGCGGGCATGGTCGTGATCGACTCATCAACCATCTCGCCGGTAGCATCGCGTAGTTTCGCCGTTCGCTTGGCCGAACGCGGCGTGGATTTTGTCGATGCGCCCCTGAGCGGAGGACCCGCGCGAGCGCGCGACGGAACGCTCACGATCATGGTCGGCGCGGCGCCCAAGGACTTCGCGCGAGTCGAGCCGGTCTTGCGCGCGCTGGGAACGCCGTACCATCTCGGCCCGGTTGGAATGGGCGAGACGGTCAAGTTGGTCAATCAAATCATCATTGCAAATGTGATGATCGCCAATTCGGAAGCGCTTCTTTTTGCACAGCGCGCCGGCGCCGATATCGAGGCGGTGCGCGCCGTTCTTGCCACGGCGACCGCGTCGAACTACCTTCTTCGAGAGTGGTTACCGAAAACGTGGCTGGCGGGTACGTTCGAAGGAGGGTTCGCGTTGGATCTGCTGCGAAAGGACATCGCAGCTGCGCTCGACGCTGCGCGCACGATGGACTATGCGATGCCGGCTACAGCCCTTGCATATCAACTCTACACTGCTCGCTCCGCAAACGGGGACGGCGCGCTGGATTACAGCGCGATAGTGAAATCGTATGAACGGAACGCCGGAGGTTAAAGCCCCGCGGGTAGCCTTTGTAAAGAACGCGGATTTCAATAGGAAAATTCTCGTCGTCGACGATGAATCCGCGATTCTGCAAACGCTGCGTTTCAACTTGGAGCGCAGCGGCTACGCGGTCGTAACCGCGGGTGACGGGCGCAGCGCGATCGCGATGGCGCAGCGCGAGCAACCGGATCTGATCGTCCTGGACATCATGCTGCCCGTGCTCGACGGTGTCGAGGCGTGTAAGGAGATCCGCAAGTTCAGTCCGGTCCCGATCATCATGCTGACGGCTAAGGATCAGGAGATCGACAAGGTCCTGGCGCTCGAGCTCGGCGCCGACGACTACGTGACCAAGCCCTTCGCTTTGCACGAGTTTCTCGCGCGCGTGAAGGCGCGGTTGCGCCGCCAGAACTCGATTCATCCCGCGCACGACGAGGCGATTTCGCTGGGGGCGATCGTGCTCGATCCGTCGCGACAGCAGCTAACCGTGCGCGGCAAGGACGTCTCACTCGCTCCCAAGGAGTTCGGATTGCTGCGCGTACTCATGGAAAACCACGGCCGCGTCGTTACGCGCCAGACGCTGCTCGATAAGGTTTGGGGGTACGATTTCGAGGGCGAGCAGCAGACCGTTAGCGTGCATATCCGCTGGCTGCGCGAGAAGATCGAAGAAGACGCCCGCACGCCGCGCCACATCCTTACGGTGCGAAGCCGGGGCTACATGTTCAAAGCTTGATCTGGTTGGAGTTGGCGCTGCCCGCTGCGGCCGGCGGGCTCCTATGCGGCCTAGCGATCGGGTGGGCCTGGTGGGCGCGCCGAGCGCCGCCGCCTCTTGCCGAACATCCCGCGCCTCCGGCCGCGCCGCCGGTGCCCGCGCCTCCGCTCGACGGCGCGTTCGCGCGCCTGGTGCGCGCGCTTCCGATCGGCGTCATTCTCGTGGACCGGACGCGACATGTCGAATTCGCGAACGCTGCCGCCGGAACGACCTTCGGCTTCGATCCCGTGCGCGCGATCAACGTCCACATCATCGAAGCGATCCCGAACGTCGAGCTCGAGGGAAGGATCGCCGATGCGCTGCGCGGGGAGGCCTCCGTCGCTCCGCTGATGCTGTCTGGGGCGCAAGGGCAGCGCACCTACCGAGTCTCCATCTACCCACTGACCAACGACGGTGGCGACTCGCAGCGCGTCGTCCTCTTCGCCGACGACCAAACGGCGCTGGTGCGGCTCGACCGCGCGCGCAAAGATTTTCTATCGAACGTTTCGCACGAGCTGCGTACGCCGCTTTCCTCGATCAAGCTGATGCTCGAGACCGTGCTGGGGGCGCCCGAAGAGGAAGCGCGCGACCTGTTTCTTCCGCAAGCGCTCGCGCAAGTCGATCGACTGACCGAGCTCGTTGGGCAGTTGCTCGAGCAGGCGCGCGCGGAGTCGGGACAACTCAAGCTCGCGCTGCGTGATGTGGATCTCGAACAGGTCGCGCTGCCGATCCTCGCCTCGTTCGAGCAACAGGCCTCCAACAAAGGCGTCGCGCTCGAGCTGATAACGCTGCGCCCGGTGCGCGTCGAGGCGGATCCGGACCGGCTCGCGCAAGTCTTCGTCAACCTGATCGACAACGCGCTGCGACATACTTCGGATGGGGGCCGGATCAAGGTGGAGCTGGACGCGCGCGGCAGTGATGCCGTCCTACGCGTGCGCGATACCGGCGAGGGTATTCCTTATCGCGACCTTCCGCATATTTTCGAGCGCTTCTACGTCGTCGATCGCTCGCGAACGCGCGGCAGCGGGGGAGCCGGGTTGGGCCTCGCGATCGTGAAAGGCATCGTCGACGCGCACGGCGGAGCGATCTCAGCCGAGTCGATGCTCGGTCGCGGCACCGCATTTACGATTCGCCTTCCGATCATGCGGATCAAACGCGACGCGCCTTAGGCTGCTTGAAGTCCTTAAAGATCCTTAACGGCGGACGGGGCTCACACCGCCGGCACCGAAAGAACGGCGCGGATGCTTACAGATAGCGCCGACTCGCCTTCGGTCTCAACCCAAGCGAAGGTTGACGTCGAAAGGCTCAACGTCTATTACGGGTCGTTTCATGCGATCAAGAACGCGACGTTGCAAGTGCCGCCGAACTGCGTGATGGCGCTAATCGGACCGTCCGGCTGCGGAAAATCGACCTTCCTGCGCGCGCTCAACCGCATGCACGACCTCACGCCCGCCGCGCGCGTTGAGGGGAAGGTCGCGCTCGACGGCGCGGACATCTACGCGCCCGACGTGGACCCGGTGACGATCCGTTACCGCATCGGAATGGTCTTCCAGCGGCCCAACCCGTTTCCCAAGTCGATCTTCGACAACGTCGTCTACGGCCCGCGGATTCACGGCGAGCGCGATCGGAGCGTGTTGGCGGAAATCTGCGAGCGTAGCCTGCATCACGCTGCACTCTGGGATGAAGTCAAGGATCGTCTCGATAGCTCGGCGCTGGCGCTCTCGGGCGGACAGCAGCAGCGCCTGTGCATCGCGCGCTGTCTGGCAGTCGACCCCGAGGTGATCTTGATGGACGAGCCGGCATCGGCGCTCGACCCGATCGCGACCAGCAAAATCGAAGATTTGATCGTCGAGCTCAAGAAGGAGTACACGGTCATCATCGTGACCCACTCGATGCAACAAGCGGCCCGCATCAGCGATCATACTGCTTTCTTCCTTCTGGGCGATCTGGTGGAGAGCGACACGACCGGCGCGATCTTTACCAAGCCCAGGGACAAGCGGACCGAAGACTACATCTCCGGCCGCTACGGCTGAGGCGACGAGCCCCCCAGGCGGCTCAGGATAGTAAGCAACCGGTCCAGGTTAAGCGCTTGTTAAGACGAACTTAATGGGCGGCCGCTAGACTAATCAGGTCCCCTTCCTCATCAGTCGAAGGAGATTGTCGCGCCGCTCACCTACTCTCTCACTTACCAATGTCATTAGGGGCTTCGACGGTTGGGACCCGGCACGCCGATCGCACTGGCGGAAACAAGGCAACACCAGTGGGCAGGCGAGTCTCGCCGGGACAAAGTGACCGAGCTATCGACGGTTCCCTCATGAAAATGGTAATCTAAGTCAACTTTAGATGCTACCAAAAGGAGATTCCTGCAGGGTGATAAGCAGACTATTTCGCGTTTCATCTATTCTCGCGGTCGTCGC
>JASHXG010000171.1 GCA_030043675.1 Vulcanimicrobiota bacterium | reverse complement strand
GGCGCGCTTCCGTCGGCAACCTCCGAAACGCTTCCCAAGCCGCGGCCTCCGAGTTGATCGGCGAGCGGATCGAGGAAGGCGCGGGCTCCGAGGGCATCGCCGTACGCGCGAGCGTGCGCGATGGCGAATGGGCCAAGCAGCCATGGCCAGGCCGTGCCCTCGTGGTAGGCGACGTCGCGTTGGCTCGGCGATCCGGCATACTGCGCGACAAACCGCGGGTCCGTCGGCGGCAAGGTGCGCAGGCCGTTCGAGGTCAGCAAGAGCGCCGCGCAGGCCGCGACGACGCCGCGCTGGCGAGAGTGCGAAAGCGCGCAATGCGGCAGGGAGACGGCGAAGACCTGGTTGGGCCGCAGCGTCGCATCGTTGCCGCCGGGCCCATCGAGCACGTCGTAGCAATAGGAGCTCTCTGCATTCCAAAATCGGTCGAAGCCGGCTTCGCCCGTTCGTGCGATCCGCCCGTACTCCTCGACGGGCTTGCCGAGCAGCGTGCCAAGGTGCGTCATGCGTTGCAAAGCGTTATACCACAGGGCGCTGATCTCGATTGGCTTGCCCACGCGCGGCGTGACGACTTGGTCGCCTGCTTTTGCATCCATCCACGTAAGCCCGACCGCAGCGGCGCTGGTCGCTATCAGCCCGTCATCGTCCATGTGGATGCCGTGTCGCGTGCCGAAGCGATAGCTCTCGATGACTTCCTCCAGCACGGGCCACAACGCGGTCAGTGTCTCGCGATCGCCGGTCGCATCGACGTAGCGGGCGGCTGCCTCGACGTACCAAAGTGCCGCGTCCACGGTGTCGTACTGCGGAGGCTCGCCGTTTTCCGGAAAGAAATTCGGCAGCATTCCCCGATCGACGAATGCGGCGAAGGCCGTTAAGATGCGCTGTGCGATCTTTGCGCGTCCGGTCGTCAGCGTCAGTCCGGGCAGGGCGATCATCGTATCGCGTCCCCACGCGCCGAACCAGTGGTAACCGGCGATGACCGAACGCGGTTGCGCACCGTCGCCCGACGCGACGAGAAATTGATCGGCGGCGAGCACGCATTGACGCAACCAAAAGGGTGCGGCTTCGGCCGCGCCGTTGCGCGCCCACGCAGCGATGACGGCGGCCTCGTGCTCGACCCGCCGTCCCCATGCCATCTCCGCCTGCGCGGCGAGGAAGTCTCCCTGATCTTCGAGGCCGGCGATCAGCGTGACGCTCTCGTTCGGCGCGAGCGCGACCGTCATGCGTCCTGCGCACAGATGGTCGTCGTGGTCGTCCAAGCCGCGCAGCGTCTCTTGGGAGAGGACGAAGTCGCGGTACCAGACGTTCTCCACCTCAAACGTGCCTCGGTCGGCACGAATCCAGAAGGGCTGCCCGCCCGGCTGAGCATCGATGCGAAGACCGCTCACGGCCGGTACGATTCCCATCTTCCACGCGCCGGCATGCGTGTTGCCGTGGAAGTCGCGATAGTTCACGAGCAAACGCAAGCGCAGTTCGAGCGCGGATGCTGCGCGCAGCAGCCGGTAACGGACGTAGGTCGTGTTGGCGCCCGGCTCCATCCAGATGCGCTTCTCGAGCAGCGCATCGGCAAGCGCATAGTGCCAGACCGGCGTGGTGCCGTCGAGGTAGAAGCGCTCGACCAGCGTGAAGCCGCGCGGTGCGATGAAGTTCTCATTCCAGCGGTTGGCCGCAAGCTCGTAAACGCTCGCGCCGTAGAACACGCTCTCGTCGGCCTTGGCGACGAGCAGCATCCGTTCACCCGGCGGGCGCAGTGCCGCGATGAGCAACCCGTGGTAGCGCCGCGTGAGCGTCCCCGCGATCGTCCCCGACGCAAATCCGCCCAAGCCGTTGGTCACCAGCCACTCGCGGCGTTCGGCCTCGCTCAGCGCGCCGCAGATCGATCGCCCGAACTGCACGGTATACTCTCCGTCAATCAGCAAATGGGTGCTTCTCGCGCGCGTCGTACTCGCCGCGCTGCTGGATCAGCTTGGCGACCAGCGCGGTCCAGCCGGTTTGATGGCTCGCGCCTAGACCGGCGCCGTTGTCACCGTTAAAGTACTCGTAGAAGAGCGGCAGATCGCGCCAAAGAGGATTGGTCTGGAAGGTTTCGTTCCCGCCGAATACCGGACGGCGTCCTTGGCCGTCTCGAGTAAAGATGCGGATCAAACGGCGAGTAAGCTCGGTCGCTACTTCCCACAACGTTCGATAGTCGCCCGAGCCGGTCGGCATCTCCACCTTCAACTCGTCGCCGTAGAAGTAATGGTACTTCTGCAGCGCCTCGATGATCAGGAAGTTGATTGGGAACCAGATCGGCCCGCGCCAGTTCGAGTTTCCGCCGAAGAGACCGGTCGTCGATTCGGCCGGTTCGTAATCGATGCGGTACTCGACGCCGTTGATCGACAACGAGAAGGGATGGTCGAGATGCTCGCGCGAGAGCGAGCGAATTCCATATGGCGAAAGAAATGCCGACTCGTCGAGCATGCAGCGGAGGATGCTAATCAGCTGGTCGCGATCCGGTATCGATAGAATCCGCCGGGTACCGACATCTCCGAGGTTCATCGCCGCGATATTTTCGATCAAGTCGGGACGATTGTGGATGAACCAATCGACGCGCTTCCCGAAGTTCGGAAGCCGCTCGCGGTTCGAAGCGTCCAAGTTGGCTACCGCAAACAACGGGATTACTCCGACCAGCGACCGGATGCGCAGTGGAATGACGTTGCCGTCAGCGTGAAGGTAGTCGTAGTAAAAGCCGTCGTCTTCATCCCACAGGCCGCGGTCCTCGCGTCCGCCGATCTTGTTGATCGCATCGGCGATCAGCAGAAAATGCTCGAAGAATTTCGACGCGATGTCTTCGTAGACGGGCATGACCCTGGCCAACTCCAGCGCGATGATGAGCATGTTGAGCGTGAAGAAGCCCATCCAGCTCGTCCCATCGGCCTGGTCGAGAAAACCGCCGCCCGGCAGCGGTGCGCTGCGGTCGAACAGCCCGATGTTGTCCAGGCCCAGGAAACCGCCTTGAAAGACGTTGCGTCCCTCCGCATCTTTACGGTTGACCCACCAAGTGAAGTTGAGCAGCAGCTTTTGAAAGACGCGCTCTAAGAAGAAGATGTCGCCGCGCCCCGTTTGCTTTTGCTCGATTTTGTAGACGCGGTAGGCGGCCCAGGCCTGCACCGGCGGATTCACGTCCTTAAACGCCCATTCGTAGGCCGGAATCTCTCCGTTGGGATGCATGTAGTATTCGCGCGTTAACAGCGAGAGCTGGATCTTTGCGTACTCCGGGTCTACCAAGGTCAGGGCGATGCAGTGGAATGCTAAGTCCCAGGCCGCAAACCAGGGATACTCCCAGGTGTCGGGCATCGCGAGAACGTCGTCGCTGTAGAAGTGGTCCCAGCCGCTATTTCGGCCGTGCTTGCGCTGAGGAGGCGGCGGCGGCTGCGCCGGGTCGCCGTTGAGCCAGTCGTGAATGACGTAGTTGTAGAACTGTTTGCTCCACAGCAGTCCAGCCAGGGCCTGACGCTGAACCGCTCGCTCGTCGTCGGTTACCGGGAAGCGATTGAGCTCGCGGTAGAACTCATCCGTCTCGGCGACGCGCTGCGCGAAGATCTCATCGAAATCGCCGAATGGCTCGGGCGTGGCCTGCTCGCGCAACCGTAGGCGAACGACCTTCGTCTCGCCGGGCCCCAGGTCGATCGCGTAACGCACCGAGCACTTCGTTCCGATCCGTGTGGGGTTGACGGCCGCACGAGCGCCCGCAATGAGATATTCGTTGATCCCGTCTTTGACGTATGGACACGCATTGGGCGAGTCGAAGAGGCGCTCGAAGTTCGTCTCGTTCTCGGTGAAGAGCAGCTCTTGCGCGTCCTCGCTGTACAGGCGATAGGTGCCGAGCCGATCGTGTGTGGCGACCACGAGCTTG
>JASHXG010000170.1 GCA_030043675.1 Vulcanimicrobiota bacterium | reverse complement strand
AGAAACTGATTGCATCGACGAAGACGACGATCGCGCAGCTCGAGAAAGAGAATCCCGATGCGAAGGGACCGCCGCCCATGGATTTGGTAACGTCAAGCGGCAGCGGTATCGATCCCGACATCAGCCCGGAAGCCGCATACTGGGAAGCACCGCGGGTCGCCAAGGCACGCAACATGAGCGTCTCGGCGGTCGACGCGATCGTGGCGGAGCACGTGGAGGGCAGAACCTTCGGCTTTCTCGGCGAGCCGCGCGTGAACGTGCTCGAGCTGAATCTGGCGCTCGACGGGCTCAAGCCCCAATAAGGTAACGCTGCGCGGCGCTACTCCTCGGGCGGCGCCGAAGCTTTGGCCTGCTCCGGACGCATGAGCACCAAGAGCTCGCGTGCACCCGCATCGAGCAGCCGGCGCGCGAAGGATGGGCGCGCCAGCCAGCGCGGCACGCGGTGCGTGCCCCCCAGGGCGATGGTCGTCTCCGGGCGCGAGCGTGCGATCTCCAGCAGCCGCACCGGCGGGTCGTCAGCGGTCTCTTCGATCCACTCGACGTTCGTCTTACGCGCCTCGGCGCGCATCGCTTCCAGAACGTGCGGGTCGATGCGGTCCTTCGGACCGATCACGCGCGCGATCGCGAACTCGATAGCGAGTCGCGCGGCGATCCGGCCTGCGCGCGCGATCATCTTCAAGTCGGCTTCGCGCGAGCCGATCGCCAGCAGAATGCGCTCGAACGGCGAGGCGATGCGCTCGCGATGGCGCGCTCGCATCGCTTCGCGCAGTGCCAGCTCGCGCAGCGCGAAGAGATTCTCGGTACGGAAGAAGTTGGCCAGCGCCGCGTCGCAGCGTTCGAGCGGGTAGATTTTCCCCTCGCGCAGGCGCTGGCGCAGGGTTTCGGGCGTCACGTCGATCAGCGTGACCTCGTCGGCGAGCGTCAAGATGCCGTCGGGGAGTGTTTCGCGCACCGCCGTTCCGGTTAGGCGCAAGACCGTGTCGCCTAAGCCTTCGAGGTGCTGGATGTTGAGCGTCGTGATAACGTCGATTCCGGCGCGCAGCACCGCCAGAACGTCGTAGAAACGCTTGGGGGCGACCGAGCCGGGCGCGTTGGTGTGAGCGAGCTCGTCGATGAGCGCGACCTGCGGCTTGCGCGCAATCAGCGCGTCGCGATCGAACTCCTTGTAGGTAATACCATTGAGGCTGACGATCTTCGGGGGCACGATCTCCAAGCCGTCGAGCAGGGCGGCGGTCTCCTTGCGCCCGTGCGTTTCGACGAAGCCCACGACGACGTCGACGCCATCGGCTTGCAGTTGATGCGCGCGGTCGAGCATCGCGTAGGTTTTGCCGGCGCCCGCCGCAGCGCCGAGGTAGACCGTGAGCTTGCCATATCCGACGCGCAGGCGATCCCCGACGGTCTGCGAGTACGGTGACGGCGCAGGGTTCTCGGCGAGAAACGTCTGTCCGATGCCGACGATGAATAGATCGTAGGGAAGCGGCCTACTCGCGAGTCCAGCCGCGATCCTTCCGTGTGGAAGCGCGACCAGCGAGGCGCGCAGCGCGTTCACTGACGTCGGATCCATCGTTTCATGCAGCATCTCGATGCCCAGCTCGCGGGTGATACGCTCGAGTGCGGTAGGATCCACGCCGGCGGTCGGAACGACTTCGAGGCCCAGGTCGAGCGCATCAGCGATGGCGGCGGTGCGCCGGAGAAACGGCGGCACGTCGACGTTCGGATAGACGAACGCGGCCGCGCTCGAGGTGCGCCCCGCCTTAACGACCGGCAGCGTCAGGCTGTCGACGGTGCGCAAGAGCAGCTCGCGCAGCATGTAGAGTGTCTGTTCCTTGAAGACTCCGTTGAGCGCGCGATCGACATCCTGCTCGTTGACGATCTTTCCGGCACGGACCCGGCTTTGCAGCAGGCGCGGAGAGACGTCGAGAGCGACGACCTCGTCAGCCGCTTGGAGAAACGAGAGCGGAATGATCTCGCGCACCGGATAACCGATCAGCGCCTCGGCGGTTGGAGCGACGGTTTCGAGGTGCTGGATGTTGAACGCGCCGATGACGCCGATGCCCTGTTCCTTGAGGGCGAGGGCGTCTTGCCAGCGTTTGGCGTGCGCTGCATCGCCGAGATTGTCGTGCGCGAGCTCGTCGAGGATAACGACGTCGGGCTTTGCCCGCACCGCAGCCTCGTAGTCGAAATCCTCGTAGACTCGGTCGCCGATCCTCACCTGGCGCGGCGGGATGCGCGGTAAACCGACGGCGGCGCGTTCGAGATCCGGCCGTCCTTTGGTTTCGATCCAGCCGATCGCAACGCGCTTACCGTCGGCTTGCAGCCGTCGCGCATCCTCCAGCAAACGGCGCGTCTTGCCCGAGCCGGGAGCGCTCGCAACGTAAACGACGAGTCGCGCGCGTCCGCCCAGCTCGCGCAGCAGCTCCTCCGCCTTCGTCATTGGCTCCATCGGCGCAGCCTTCTCCGCTTCAGCCAAGGCGCCCCCGCCGGGCGGACCGAAAACAGGATGCCCGTGGCTCTGCTCTGTTACACCTTGCTCGTCATCGCTTGGATCGTCGACCTGGTGACCCCGCAGTTGTTCGTCGCTGCGATTTTACTCAACGGTCCGATTGCGCTCAGCAGCTTGGCACTGCAGAGCAGGCTGACCACGAACCTGGTGATCGCCGCCGAAGTCGCAAACGTCGTTGCCGGATACGTCAACGGCGTGCACGACAACTATCATTGGAGCGCCATCGCGATTGGGGATCGTTTGCTGGCCGCCGCGTCCTTCGTGCTAGTCGGGTACATGAGCATCAAGACGCAGGAGTATGCGCGTGAAGCCGGAGTCTCGGCGGGACGGATGCGGCAGGTGGAGATCGAGAAGGCACTGCGCGAAGCGACCGGACGCGTGCGCGAGACGCTCAACGTCGAGCTGGTGCAGCGGGCGATCACGCGCGAGTCGGTGGAGCTGCTGGCCGCATCCGAGGCGATGCTGATCGTGCGCGAAGGCGCGTTCGGGGCCGCGCTCGTGCTGTCGTACGCGGCCGGAGCGCGCGACGTTACCTACGCGCGGCGCACGCTTTCGACCGAGCTAGGATCGCTCACGGCACGTGCGCGCGACACCGAGGGTGTCTTTCGCCTGACCGGCAACGACGCACTCGGCCGGTTGACGCTCGACGCATTGGGGGCGCGCGAAGCCCTCGTGACGCGCATTCCCACCAGTCAGGCCGCCGAGTACGTGCTCATCGATACGATCGATGGGACAGCTTCGTTCGTCTCGGACGCTTTTGCGACGTTGCAAGCGTTCTCGGATCAAGCTTCCATCGCGCTCGAACAAGCCCACCTGTTCACGCAGCTGGGTGAACGCAACGACGAGATCGCTCAGCAGAAAGACGAGCTGGCCGATCGCAACGACGTCATTCGCGACATCGTCTACGCGCTCGCTCACGATCTGCGCACGCCTCTAGCCGCCGAGCATGTAACCATGAACCAAGCGATGGCGGGCGCCTACGGCGACCTTCCGGAACGTTATCGCGGCATTCTTCGGTCGACGCTGGCCGCGAACGACGACGAGCGGCGGATCGTGGAGACCCTGCTGTTGGTTGCCCGCTACGAAGCCGGCGAGGACTCCAGCGTTCGCGAGCGCGTCGCGTGCGACGCGCTTATCACCGGGATCGTCGAGGAGTTCGCGCCGATCGCTGAGGTCAAGGGCATCGAGCTGCGCGCCGAGGTGGCGGGCCCGCTGCCGACGACGGGCGATCCGCACGAGATCCGGCGCGCGATCGTAAACCTCATCGCGAACGCCATCGACGCGACGCCGCGAGGCGGTCACGTTACGGTACGCGGCCGGCGCGACGGGAGTGCGATCCGCATCGAAGTAGAAGACGACGGCTACGGCGTTCCCGAGGAGAGCCGCACCGAGCTCTTCCAGCGCTTCGGGGGCGCCCGCTCCGGACGCGGAACGGGGTTAGGCCTCTATATCGTTCGTCGAATCGTCGAAAAGCACGGGGGATCGATCGCCTACGCACCCAGAGAGCGCGGAAGCACGTTTACGATGACGCTGCCTTGGGCCAACGACTGATGGCCGCAGATTCACGGCCGCGCATCGTCATCGTAGAAGATCACGCGCTGACGCGCGCCGGATTGCGCACGGCACTGGAGGCAGCGTTCGATGTCGTCGCAGAGGCCGCCGACGGATTAGCCGGCTGGGAAACGATCGCGCGCGAACGGCCCGATGTAGCGGTCATCGACATCGGACTGCCGGGAATGGACGGTATCGCGCTCACCAAGCTCGTGCATACCGAGCTGCCGGCAACGCGGGTCGTCATCGTCACGATGATGGACTTCGAAGACGAAGTCGTTGCGGCTCTGGCTGCCGGCGCAGACGCCTATTGCCTCAAGAGCTCCGAGCCCGAACACATCGTGGATGCGGTTCGCATCGCCGCCGAAGGCGGCGCATACTTCGATCCGCGGATCGCACACGTCGTCCTGGCCCGATTCTCGTCGGGCGCGAAGAACACCGCGGACTCGCCGTTGACCGCGCGTGAGACCGAGATTCTGGGGCTGATCGCCGACGGCTATGGGAATAGCGAGATCGCCGATCGCCTCCACATCGGCCTCGGAACGGTCAAGGGGCACATTCGCGATATTCTCGAGAAGCTCTCGGCGGCCGATCGCACGCAAGCCGCCGTCGTCGCCCTGCGAAAGGGTTACATCTAAGAGCCGATTATTGCACGGATGCGCTCGGCGGCGCCATTTTTTACGATTACGATCATCGCGTCGCCGGCGCGCAACGTCGTGTCTCCGGTCGGAATCTCGAGATCGGAATCCGGGCGATCGACCGCGACGACCACGGAGTTGTGGGGGAAGTCGATCTCGGCCAAACGCTTGCCGTCAACCGGAGAACGCTCGGGGATCGCAACCTTCACCAGCTGCATGTCGCCCTTGCCGAAGAGGTGCATCGTTTCGAGCATCGAGCGATACTTTGACGCGTTGACGTGCTCGTTGAGCACGTCCAGGATCAGCTCGGTGGACGAGATAACGATGACCGGGTCTTCGGAATCCAAGGAATTGAAGATCAGCTTGTTGGCAGGATTGTTGACGCGCGCAATGCAGCGAGCTTTTGATTTCTTCTTGGAGAGCAAAACGACGACCAGGTTATCCTCATCGTCGCCGGTGTC
>JASHXG010000169.1 GCA_030043675.1 Vulcanimicrobiota bacterium | reverse complement strand
GATCGAGGTTACCAACTTCGAGTACCTGAAGATCCTGATCTTCGACGCGCAAAATCGCACGCATTCGATCGAGATCCTCAACCCGCAGACGATGCGCATTTACGACGAGATGCCGGGGCGCGGTTTCGCGGTCTCTTTCGTCAGCGAGAGCGAGCAAGGCGTCGAAACGCGGTGCTATATTCGCGACGAAGGCGAGGATGGTGCGCCGATTCAGGAACAGACCGCGCTCGAGAAGATTACACTGCCGCAGCTCTTCGAGTATCTGGAAGGAATCACGGCCTCCGAAACGACGGCCAACTCAAAGCTCTAGCCTCTTTGCGCGCCTTCTGCTCCAAGCGTTGTGCTTCGCGCAGCGCGCGCACGCCTTCGGCGATGCGCCCGGACCTTTTATACGCAACGCCGAGGTTGAGGTAGGCGATCGCGTACTCGCGGTCGGCGGCAATCGCGGCGCGATAGCGCGCAATCGCCCCTTCGACGTCGCCCTCCTCCAGCAGCAGGTTTCCGAGATTCGTTAGCGCTGGGGCGTGCGAGGGCTGCAGATCGAGCGCCGCATCGAAGTCCGCGCGGGCTTCCTGGGTCGCGCCCATGCCGATGCGCGCGACGCCCCGTTTGTTCAGCAGAAAGGCGCGTTCGGACGCAGGCAGACTTGGCTGCCCGAGCAGCGCCGCGATCTCGCGTTCGGCTTGGGCGAAATCGCGCCGTCCGAGCGCCGCCATCGCGCTTTCGCGCGCGTCGTCATCTTTCAGGAGTTTGCCGCCCTCGGGCTGGGGAACATTCTTGCCTCATGTTCACGATCGACGTCGTCACGCTCTTCCCGGAGGCCTTCGCACCCTTCGTAGGTCTCTCGATCGTCGGACGCGCGATCGAAGCCGGGCTCGTATCGGTTCGCTACCACCACCTCTTGGACGAGTTGGCGGCGGGCGAACGCGCCGACGACGCACCCTATGGTGGCGGCGCCGGGATGGTCTTGCGCATCGAGCCGATTGCGCGCACGCTCGACCGCATCGCTCGCGAAGCGCCGCCGGGCGAGCGGCGGCTGATCGTCGTGCCCTCCCCAAGCGGCCGCCCCCTTCGACAACGCGACGTCGAGCGTTTCTCCGAGCTCGAACGCCTGGTCATCGTCTGCGGCCACTACGAAGGGATCGATGACCGCCTCGGCGCGCTCTTCCCGATCGAAGAGTACTCGCTGGGAGACTTTGTGCTCACCGGCGGAGAGATTCCGGCGCTTGCTTTCATGGACGCGACGGTCCGGCTGGTAGCCGGCGCGGTGCGTCCGGAGTCCCTCGAGCACGAGTCCTTCGCGGCCGGTCTGCTCGACTATCCAAGCTTTACACGCCCCGCAATTTTTCGCGGCGTCGAGGTTCCGCCGGTTCTTCTCTCGGGTGACCACGCCAAGATCGCCGAGTGGCGCCGCGAGCAGTCGCGCCTGCGGACCGCGAGCCGCCGGCCGGATCTGCTCGGCGGTGCCTTGCGCGGCGAGGAAGGCGCATGATAGGATACGGAAGTTCTGCCGGGCTTCGGGCCCGGCTATTCATTGCGCACGCCTGCCCAGGCGCACGACCATTCAGGATAGAGCTATGAACGTCATCGATGTCCTCAATCGCGATCAGCTCAAGGACGGCCTGCCTCAATTTCGCCCCGGTGACACCGTCAAGGTCTATTCGAAGGTCATCGAAGGCGGCAAAGAACGCACGCAGATGTTCGAGGGCGTCGTGACCGTGCGCAAAGGCGGCGGGGCCGGCGAATCGATCACCGTTCGGCGCGTCGCACACGGCGTCGGCGTCGAGAAGACCTTTCTCCTGCACAGCCCTCGGGTCGAGCGCATCGAGGTAGGCAGGCGCGGCGTGGTCTCGCGCAGCCGGCTCTACTATCTAAGCGAGAAGGTCGGCAAAGCCGCGCGGATCAAGGAGAAGAAAGCGCGCGGAAACTGACCCCGCTGCAGCTCCTCGGTCTGGTTTGCGCCTTCGCGGTCGCACGAGCCGCACTCTCGACGAAACCCTTTGCCGCCGGCAGTGCGCATTCGCCGTCCGCAATTGCGCGGGACTCGCTCGACGCGCTGATCGCCGCCGGCCTGATCGCGCTCTTTTTAATCACGTTCGTCGTCCGCACGTTTTACATTCCCTCGGTCTCGATGGTTCCGACGCTCCAGGTCCACGACGTGCTGCTGGTCGATGAAATCGCGTACCGCTTGCACGCTCCGGCTGCCGGCGAGGTCGCGATCTTCGTGCCGCCGGTTGCCGCGAACGGCAATGACTTCGTTAAACGCGTGATCGGCGTTCCCGGAGACACGCTTTCAATTTACGACGGCGTGGTCTACCGCAACGGCAGGGCGCTGCACGAACCGTACGAGAACCAGCCGCCTCGCTACGACTTATCCATCAGGCGGTACGGAATCTACGTCGACGGTCAGCCGCTCGATCCGCGCGCCGCGAACGTTCCGCCCAAAGCGCTCTGGCAGGCCCCGAATCGTATCCCGAAGGGCTTTTACTTCGTACTTGGCGATAACCGCAACTACTCCGATGACTCCCATGTCTGGGGATTCGCACAGACCAGCGGAACCTTTGCGGCCGGGCCGCTGGCGCGCCAGGGGGTGCGCGCCAGATTCGTCGGCAGAGCGTTCTTGATTCTCTGGCCTCTGAACCGAATGCATGCCCTGGAGGTTCCATGACGCCTTCTGAGCTTCTCGTCATCGTCGCGGTGATTGCGCTCGCGCGGGCGGTCCTTTCGCTGCGTCCGGTCGTGGCCGGTTCGTCGGGCCGGAGCACTGCCATTGCGCGAGAGTTCCTGGATCCATTCATCGTCGCCGGTCTGGCGGCATGGGTCCTGATCAGCTTCGTGGCGCGGACCTATTACATTCCGTCGGGCTCGATGCTGCCGACCCTGCAGATCCACGACGTCCTGCTGGTTGACAAGTTCGAGTATCGCTTCCATGCGCCTCGCGAAGGCGACATCGTCGTCTTCCCGCCACCGGTGCCCACTCCTGACGATTTCATCAAGCGCGTGATCGGGCTGCCGGGAGATCAACTTCGCATCGATCGCGGGGTCGTGTATCTCAACGGAATCGCGCTCAAAGAGCCATACACTGCGGATAAGCCCGAATACAGCCTCGAAGTGCGCAACTACGGCATCTACGTGAGCTACGGCGCGGGTTGGCAGCGCCTCGATTCGTCCTCGGCGAACGTGCCCCCGGCCGCACAGTGGAGCGCGCCCGATCGCATCCCGCCGCACTGCTACATCATGTTGGGCGACAATCGCAACGATTCGGAGGACTCACACATCTGGGGCTTCGCACAAGACGGCGGACGCTTCGCGAGCGGTCCTCGCGCCGGCGAACGGGCGGGCTTCACCGGTCGTGCCTTCCTGATCTTCTGGCCCCCCTCGCAAGCTCGGATCCTTTAGCCCTCGGCCGAACCGGAGGCACTTACGCCGCCTCGTGCGAACTCGAAGCGCGTGGTCCGCTTCCTGCGACGGCGATCGGTTGCAAACCTGGCGTTGCAGCTCGTGGTGCTGGCGCTGCTGATCGCGGCGTTCTTCGTGCGCATGCCCCAAGTCTCGGGTCTATCGATGGAGCCTCACATCCACTCCGGGGAGTACGTTTTGATCAACACCTTCGCGTATCGCTTGCGCACGCCCCGGCGCGGCGACATCATTGCATTCCGCCACGACGGCGCCATTCGAGCGGCGCAGGATGACTCGCGCGCGGTCTTCATCAAACGCGTCATCGGACTCCCCGGCGATCGTATCCGGATCGATCGCGGCCAGGTCTACGTCGACGGCGTCAAGCTCGATGAACCCTACGTACAACATCCCGATGACCGCACGTTTGGGCAGGTCACGGTTCCCGCGTCCTCGGTGTACGTACTCGGCGACAACCGCGCCGATAGCGAGGACTCGCGCTTCTTCGGTCCGGTCGGGGACGACCAGCTGATCGGGCGAGCCGTCGCCGGCATCTGGCCGCCGCGGGCCCTAGGGAGTCTGTGACCCGTTAGCGGGGAACTCAGGGATTGATGGGCTCGGAGTCGGAGGCGATCGCCGGTTGGTACCCCGGTCACATGGCCAAAGCCGTGCGCCGGATGCGCGAATCTCTCGCTGCGATCGACATCATCGTCGAGGTCGTCGACGCGCGTATACCGCGCAGCGGGCGCAATCCCACGCTCGACGCGCTGGCCGGGCGACGGACGCGGATCCTCACCCTGAGCCGCGAAGATTTAGCCGAGTCGGCGACGACGAAGCGCTGGCTCGACGATTTTGCGCGCCAGGGCCTGCGCGCGATTGCGGTCGACGGCCGGCAACCGCGCAGCGTCGCGCGCATCGCGACCACCGTCACCCGTTTAGCCGCCGGGACCGCGCGCAAAGGGATGTCGCGCGCCCTCATTATCGGGGTACCGAACTCGGGAAAATCGTCGATCGTGAATGGATTGATGCGGAGGTCGGTCGCGAAGACGGCCAACCGTGCCGGGGTAACGCGCCAACTCCAGTGGTTTCGTCTGGCGCCCGGCATCGAGCTGATGGATACGCCCGGCGTGCTTGCGCCCACCAGGCTCGATGCGGGCGCGCAGTGGAAGCTGGCGATCTGTGGCGCCCTGCCGCAGGATCGATACGACCCCCAACATGTGGCTGCGGCATTCTATAGCTGGCTTATCGCGCGCCACCCGCGCACGCGCATTCCGAGTCCGCGCGCCTTTGCGGCGGCCCGAGGATTCATGCGCAGCGGAGGCGAGATCGACCATCACAATGCCGCGCGATCGTACATCCGTGCGCTGAACGACGGTGCCTTCGGACGCATCTCGTTCGAGTCTCCCGATGACGCACAAGCAGCGTAAGGCTCGCAACGCATACGAACGCGAGCGGCGCCGGCTGCACCGCTTGCACCGTTTCGAGTACGCCGCGCGCGAGCGAGGGTTCTCCCTGATCGGCGGCATCGACGAGGTTGGCCGCGGGCCGCTTGCGGGTCCGGTCGTCGCGGCGTGCGTCGTCGCTGCCGGACCGCTCTTGATCAAAGGACTGAACGACTCCAAACAGGTGCGCCCGGAACTGCGCGCCGAGATCGCCTCACTCGTGAAAACGCAGGCGATTGCCTGGGCAATCGGCAGCGCCAGCGTGACCGAGATCGATCGACTCAACATCTA
>JASHXG010000168.1 GCA_030043675.1 Vulcanimicrobiota bacterium | reverse complement strand
GCCCCCGGCTTGCCCTGCTAATGCCCCAAACTGACGCTTACGCCCGCGCGCGCCTTTGTTACGTCGAAGATGCGCAGAATCGGAACCGCGCGCTCCAGCGTGATGGCCATTAGCGTATTTTACCAGGCCCAGCCTCGGACGAAACGCGCCGCGACGGGCCCTGAGATGAGGATTGAGCCCCCCGAACGAAGATAGGCAGCCGCGGACAGATGCTATCCCTTTATAGAGAGAGGCAGATTCTTAAAATGGCGTATTTTACCGATGACTCACTTTTGCCGGAGAACATGGCACCGTTAATGATAACAGCGGCACCGTACGGGCCAATGTGGATGCCGCAGGACGGCCCTCCCGGATACATCCCGCTCACATGGGATGAACAAGTTCAAGCGGCCGTGGATTGCTACAACGCCGGCGCGACGCTCCTGCACATACACGTTCGCGATCCCAAGACCGGGCATATCTCGAAGAACTTTAAGGAATATGGTGAGCAGATCGCACGTTTGCGCGAAGCCGTGCCCAAGATGGTCCTCCAAGTGGGCGGGTCGATCTCGTTCGCGCCCGAGCCGGGCGAAGTCGGGGCCTTCGGCACGTACGACCAGCGTCACAAGTTAACGACCATCGATCCCAAGCCCGATCAAATAACCGTCTCCTGCGGCACGACCCTCTACGACCTAACCGCCTTGCACCCGATGGACGTGTTCGAAGGAACGCGTCTGTGCAACGAAGATTCGATGCACGGAATTTCCAACATGGTCGCCGACGCAACCCCGGACTTCTATGTTGAGGAGACTAGGCTTTGCGTCGAGCACGGGATACAGCCGTATTTCGCGCTTCCGCATGTCCACGGCCTCGAGCTCGTGGAGCGGATGATTCGTCGAGGCGAGTATATGGGGCCGATGAACGGTTTCTTCAGCACCGGCGGGGGTGGAATCTGCGGCGCAAACCCGTTCGATCTGATGGAGATCGTGCGCCGAACGCCACACGGATCCTTTTTCACGTATCAAACGACGTTCCGGTTGACGCACCCGATCTCGATGATGATGATCGCCCTCGGGCAACACACGCGCGCGGGCATTGAGGACAACATCTGGGACGTAAAAAAGGGCGTGCGAATGACCACGATGCAAATGATCGAGAAGCACGTTCGGATGGCCCGCGAGATTGGCCGCGATATTGCTACGCCCGACCAGGCACGGCAGATGCTGAAGATCGGCGTGACCTACAAGAGCACCGACGAGACACTGGCTAACCTCGGCCTGCCGCCGAATCGCGAATCCGGACACCAAGGCTTCCTCGTGCACAAATCAGACGGTAAGATGAGAGAAACGGTCGTCGCGGGATCCGACGGGCACCTCTTAGCATAAGGTGGTTGCGAATCGACAATGCATCAGCCTGAATCTCAAACACTCGATCTACTGCGCGAATTGGACTCGCAGTGGACTGAGTTGTATTCGCGAGTGGCAGTCAATCCCTCGACGAGCGGCGCACTCTCGAACAAGGAAATCGAACTGATCGCAGTCGGGCTGAGCGCTGCGATTACGAACATGGATGGAACTGCATTGCGGCGGCACGTCCGCGCTGCTCTGCATGCGGGCGCCTCACGCCTTGAAATCCTCGAGGTTCTGAAGATGGCGGCAATCTTGTCCCTACATTCAATGAGCCTAGGCGCGCCGATTCTCATTCAGGAGGCGAAGGCGACGAGCAAAGAGTTAAACACCCGGGGCGAGGCTGACACGCCGACACCTGTTTCCGACAAGATGAAAGCGATGGGTCAGTGGAACGATGCTTGGGACCCATTCGCACAGCTCGATCCAGTTTGGACAGAGCAGTTCGTTTCGGCCGGAGCGAGCTTTTACACTGACGGCGTCTTAACGCCTAAGTTTGTCGAACTAATTAGCATCGCTTTCGATGCTTCAATCACGCATATGTACGCGCCGGGCACGCGAAGGCACATCAAAGGCGCGCTCGCACTGGGTGCAAGTCCCGGTGAAATCATGGACGTGCTCAAACTCTGCGTCTCGCAAGGCGTCAATGCGCTTGAGCTCAGCGTTCCAATTCTGGCTGAGGAGGCCGCCGCTTTCGAAAGCCGCTCCGCCGCTTCGACGTAACGCCCGCCGGGACTCGGTCGGCCCGTAGCGAACATGCTAGGCGGTCGTCCGTTCAGCTGCCGGGAGGCATGGACTATGAGAACCTTGGCTCGCTTCGCGCTTACGTCTTGTGCAGGTGCGGCGTTGCTCGCAGGCTGCGGCCTTCCCCCGAGCGGCGCGCCCGGCGCGATGCCGCCAACGGCCGACTCGAGTTCGCGCGCTGCGCTCCGGGCGATTCGGAACGTGATCGTCATCGTGCAGGCGGATCGCAGCTTCGACAATCTCTTCGCAGGCTATCCGAACGCCGACGCTCCGACCACGGGATTGACGAGCACCGGCAAGCGCGTTCCCCTGGAGCCGATTTCACTCAAAAGCCGGGAGCCGTATTGCGTTGCTGGGCCGCGCGCATTCCGAACAGCCTACGCCAAGGGAAAAATGGACGGCTGGAATCTCATTGATGCCAACGATCCGCTCTGCCCGTATACGCGCGTCAACCGGAATGAAACGCAGCCGTACTGGGGCCTGGCAAGACGCTTTGCGCTGGCCGATCGCATGTTCGAGTCGACGTACTACACCGACTTCGTAAACCAGCTCTACCTCATTGCGGGTACGACGAAGCTGGCTCCCCAGACGTTTGACGTCCTGTACCCGAACGCCGAACCATGGGGCTGCGATGCACCGGTTGGAACGCGCACCTCGTTGCTGAAGAACGGGCAGCTCGAGCCTTTTGCGGGCCCGTACCCTTGCTTCACGCAGTTCCCAACGATCGCAAACTTACTCGATGATGCTCGCGTATCGTGGAAGGTTTACTTCGGGGCAAAAAACGGAGAACCCGGGTGGTTGAGTCCATTCGGTGCCATTAAGTATGTCGCTGATGGACCTGACCGGACGCGTAACCTGAGCTATCCGGCGAGCAACGTCTTTTCGGACCTCAAGAAAGACCGCCTCGCCGCCGTTTCTTGGGTCTTCTCGCCCCCTAGCGATTCCGATTCTCCCGGGAACGACGGCGGTCCGCAATGGGTAAACTCCATCGTCACTGCGACGCAGCACAGCTCCTACTGGAGTCACGCCGCGATCATCGTCGTCTGGGACGACGCCGTCGATGGGAAATTCTACGATAACGCGCCGCCGGCTCAAATCTCGGAACTGGGCTTGGGTTTCCGCGTACCCCTAATCGCTATCTCGCCCTATGCAAGGAGCGGTTACGTCTCGCATACGCCCTACCAGTTCGGAAGCATTCTGAAGTTCATTGAGGAGAACTGGAGCCTGGGAAGCTTGGGCGCGACGGACAGGCGCTCGCGCAGCATCGGCGATATGTTTCAGTTCGAACAGTGATACGCCGACGCTGCCGATCGCTCCGTAACGATTACCTGGTTTTTTCTGCGGCCGTCACCCCGAGCGGATCCACAAAATTGCCCGTAAAGACTGCCTTTGCCGAACCGCCCGCCGGGTAGTTGAAAACCTCGCCCTCGTTGTTGCCCGCGTCCCCGCAATAGATAAGGCCCTTAACGATCCAAGTCTGCGCGCAGTCGCCGACACCCGAGAGCTTTATCGTGCCCTCCAACGTTGCCGTCGCCCCGCTGACGGTGTACTGATAGACGTTGTCCGCCAGCTGGTCGAAGACGGTGACGTAGGTGCCGTCCCACTGCACCGAGCCGGGGAACTGGATACTGTTGCTCGTTGCGATCGTTTTGAAGGTGGTGCTGCCCTTCGGGAGCTCAACGAGCGCGAAGCCCGAACGGTCGCGAGTAAAGCCGTCGGCGAAGAGATTCCCCTGGTTGTCGTAGCCGTCGAAAAACTCTTCGTCCAAAGGCGTGCTGTAAACGGTTGGCGTGCCGCTCGCGTTCTTGTAGATGGCGACTTGGCCGCCATCGTAGTTCCCGAGTGCAAAGTCGCCGTCGGTATCCATGGCGCAGCTCGTTGGAAAGCCTAAGGAGACGGAGAGCGTCTTGAGCGGCGTGTTCTGGCGGACCGCGTACTCCGTGACCTGGTCCTGGCCGGCGACGATCCAGAAGATGCCCTTTCCGTAGCCGTAGAGCGCGTTCGTGCAACCTTGGCCGCCGACGTTATTGATCGTACCGACCTGCTGAGTGCTCTTTGGGTAGTTGAAAACGCTGGCGTAACTACCGTAGGCGTTGATGACGTACTCGCGTTTTCGACCTTTCACGACGCTGGGAACAATCGTAGCGAAACGCGGCGGTACGCTCACACCCAGGCGCGCTGCCGTCACCGGCCTTCCGTTAAGCGTAAGCGCAACGCTCGACGGATCCGGCGCCAGGTCAGCCTGACCCTGTCGAAGGGTGCACGCCGAGCATATTGCGAGTGCGACCAAACCACCGGCATATCTCACTAAACCGGGCGTATTCATTGCATCACTCCTTCCCGATGCGACGGATTGCCTCACCAGCCTCGCCGCCACCGCCAAAGTAAACGATCTCCCAGTAGTTGTCTTCAGGATCGGCGAAATACGCCGAGCGCCCATCGAAGAGAGTCGCATCCACAGGTTCTTTGGTAATGCGGCCTCCACGGGAGCGGATTGCCGCGACCGTCGAATCGACCCGTTCGCGAGACTCGACGTTAATGGCAAGCGTGAATCCGCGAAACCCGGTTTCGGGAGCACTCGCTTTCGCGCAGGCATCGGCCTCGAGTTCTCGAAGCGCGAACAGCGCCAACAAGGCTCCTTGCGTTCCGAACGCAACGAATTCTTCGGAGTCGACCAGCAACGGCCAGCCAAGTCCCGCGTAAAAATCGCGCAGTTTCCTGACGTCGCGCGCTCCCAGCGTTGCTACGGTCATGCGCGCAGGGACTGCGCCATGCTCAGGTGACATGCCGAGCGCAAGGGTTCGACGCGCGGACGCTTGGTCCCGTCGCTATCGCGGAACTGGCAGTCTTTTGCGAAGGTCCCAGTAGCGGGTACGTGGGTTCTGAAGCCGCAGCCGCACGCTTTCGCGTAGCGTAAACTTGGGTGCCGACGCACCGTTACGCGAGACGTCGCCTGGTCCGCGCGGGATCAACACGACCGCGCTTTCTAGCCCCGACGTGTTGACGGTTGCCGCGGTAATCTCGCCACTGTCGTTGATGTTGCTGCCAAACGGCAGATCCAGATTATCGTTCGCCGGGACGAGCGTATTGAGGTCGTACATTGAGCCCTTTTGCCACAAGTAGCCTCGACAGATTCCGCTCGCGTCGCATGATTCGCCGACGACCTGACCCTCATCGTTGATCCCGCCGGCAAAGCTGTCGACGTCGCCGGGCAGCGTGCCGAGATCGCTCATCGTACCATTCTGCCAGAGAAACGTGTGCGTCGCCGTGTTGCCGGACAGGTCGGAGTTGCCAATGATCTGACCTCGGTTGTTGATGTCCAGAGCCTGATTGACGCTGCCTCCGAGGCTCCCCAGGTTGGTCGGCGATGAGGCGTTCTGCCAGAGCACGGCGTGAGCGTCTGGAGCCGCGCACGAGCCCGAATTCCCGACGACGTTCGCGCCGGACTGGGTCAGAGTGTACGCATACGAGACGGTGTCGCCGGAGTAGGGCGGCAGGGTTGTGATCGTGCCGTTCGGCTGCCAAACAACGCCGAGAAAATCAAAGACTTGCGGCGGGTTGCAGCTCGAATCTTCGGTATTGGTCTCGGAGTCGCCGGCGATCTGGCCGCGCTCGTTCACGTCGTTGGTCTGGTCATTATTTCCGCCAAGCGTTGGAAGCCCCCTCATCTTACCGTTCTGCCAGCTAAAGCCGCGGCAAATGTGTGACGTTCCGAAACCGCAGTAGTTTTCGTCGAACGGGTCAGTTGCAGAGGTCTCGGACCAGCCTACGAACTGGCCGGGACGGCCATGGTTATACTGAAAAATCGCGCTGTTTGGGCCGCCCAACGTGCCGAGGTCAATCGTGTGCGGAGGCTTGATCCAGATTTGCGCGTGTTCGATTTCATTTCCGGTTAGCAGTGACGTGCCGCTGATTTGCCCGCTACTGTCGATGTTGATGGCGAAGCTCACGCTGCCGCCGAGGCCGTCGAGCGCGAGGGGATAATATTCTGCGACGCTTCCCTGCGATCGTACTCCGGACCGGGATGGTGTAACGCTTTGCTGCGTCGATGCCGCAGGAGCGAAGCTCGATGACGGAGCGCCGCTGCCGCAGCCGGACAATAATACTGTAGAGGCCACTATTACAGTCGCCGAATAGACGGCCGCGATCGAAGTTCTCATTGACGGATGCTCCTCTCCCCAAGAAGGTGCGATGTCACGTTGGCCGATGCCAAGCGTAACGCTTACGCCGCCGTCGTTGTGACTTATCTGTCCGCAGCCACCGTGCCGAGCGGTAGGGGGAAACCGCTCCCTAGGATTGCAATCGCCGTTCCGCCTGCTGGGTACTTGAAAGCCTTGCCGTCCCCGGCGTTTGCGTCCGCGCAATAAACAACATCCTTGGCGATCCAGGTTTGCGCGCAGTCACTGGAGCCCGTCAGCGATACCGTGCCCTCCAACGTCGCCGTCGTTCCGTTGATCGTGTACCGATACATGGACGCCGTTCCTTGGTCGGTGACGGTGAGGTAGGTGCCGTCCCACTGCACGGACCCGGGATACTCCACCGTGTTGCTGGTGGTGATCCGTTTAAACGTGCTGCTGTCCTTCGGGAGCTCGACGAGCTGGAAGAAACCGCTGCCGGTAAAGCCGTCGAAGAAGAGGTTCCCTTTGTTATCGTAGCCGTCGAAGTACTCTTCGCTCAACGGTGTGGTCATGACGGTGCCCAAACCGCTCGCGTTCTTGAAGATCACGATGTCACCACCGCCACCCGAGCCGGAGGCGTTGTACAAGATCCCAACCGCAAGGTCGCCGCTGCTATCCATGGCGCAACTCGACGGCGAGCCGACCGAGACGGAGAGCGTCTTGATCGGCGTGTCGTTGCGAGTCTGATACTCCGTGATTTGCTCGGGGCCCGCCACGATCCAGAAGGTCCGCTTTCCATAGCCGTAGAGAACGTCCGAGCAGCCTTGGCCGCCGACGTCTTTGATCTTACCGATCCGGTCCGTGCTCTTGGGATAGTCGAAAACGGCGGCATAGCTAGCGTAGTCGTTGATGATGTACTCGTGTTGTCGACCCGGCAGCCGGTCGGGAACGATCGTCGCGAAACGAGGAGGCGCACTCAGATTCGCGCGCGCCGCGGTTACCAGTCGGCCGTTCACTGAGAGCATCCTATCGACGTATCGAACGTTGGGCGCAGCGCTCGACGGGCCGACCGCCATGCTACACGCGGAGCAGATTGCGAGCGCAAGCACGACGGCGGCGTATTTCGCCAAACCGGTGCTCTTCATTCGCGTGCTGCGACTACGCCGAGCGGCAGGTCGAAATTGCCCGTGAAGACCGCAATCGATGAGCCGCCGGCCGGATAGTCGTAAACCTCGCCGTCTTCGTTACCTGCGTCACCGCAATAGACGACGCCCTTAGCGATCCAGGTCTGCGCGCAGTCGCTGGCACCCGCGAGCGATACCGTTCCTTCCAACGTCGCCTTGGTTCCGCTAACGGTGTATTGATACATCTCCGACGTGTCCTGATCGGTGACCGTGAGGTACGTGCCGTCCCACTGCACGGAGCCGGGAAACTGCACCTTGTTGCTCGTCGTGATCGTTTGGACCTTACTGCTGCCCTTCGGGAGCTCGAGGAGCTTGAAGTCACCGCTGGCGGTAAAGCCGTCGAAGAAGAGATTCCCGTTGGGGTCGTAGCCGTCGAAGTACTCTCTGGCCAATGGCGTGCTGTAGGCGGTACCCGTGCCGGTCGCGTTCTTGAAGATCACGACGTCGCCGCCGGCCGACCCGGAGTAGTCGTACAAGATCCCGACCGCAAGGTCGCCGCTGCTGTCCATGGCACAGCTGGATGGCGAACCGCTGGTGACGGAGAGCGTCTTGAGGGGCTTGGTCTTGCGGACCCTGTACTCCGTGATCTGGTCGGGCCCCGCGACGATCCAGAACGTCCGCTTCCCATAGCCGTAGAGGACGTCCGAGCAGCCTTGGCCGCCGACGTTTTCAATCGTACCGACCTGCGCATCGCTCTTTGGATAATCGAAAATGCTGGCGTAAGTGCCGTAGTAGCTGATGACGTACTCGCGCTTTCGAACATCCACGGCGTCAGGAGCGAGCGTTGCAAAGCGGGGCGCCGCACCCAGATTCGCGCGCGCGGCCGTTACCAGCCTCCCCTTCACCGAGAGCGTCTTACCGGCGTATCGAACATTGAGCGCTGCGCTCGA
Source organism: Vulcanimicrobiota bacterium (assembly GCA_030043675.1). Lineage (GTDB taxonomy): Bacteria > Vulcanimicrobiota > Vulcanimicrobiia > Vulcanimicrobiales > Vulcanimicrobiaceae > Cybelea. The sequence goes on along the minus strand of JASHXG010000168.1, from coordinate 7,256 downwards.
CGGCGGGACCGCCGCGTCCTCCTGAGCTCCGCTGCACGCCGAGCATAACGCGATCGCAATCAGCGCACCAGCGAACTTGACCAAACCAGTCGCGTTCATTACGTAGATTATCTCTTCTCTGCTGCCACGACGCCGAGCGGTTCGACGAAATTGCCGGTGAAGATTGCGAGCGGCGCGCCGCCGGCCGGGTAGCTGAAGACCGAGCCGTCATAGTCACCTGCATCCCCGCAATAGACGACACCCTTAGCGATCCAGGTCTGCGCGCAGTCGCCGACACCCGAGAGCGGTATCGTGCCCTCCAAGGTCGCCGTCGTCCCGCTGACCGTGTACTGATAGATGTTGTCCGCTAACTGATCGAAGACGGTGAGATACGTGCCGTCCCACTGCACGGAGCCGGGGAACTCGACCGTGTTGCTCGTGGTGATCGTTTTGAATGTGGTGCTGCCCTTCGGGAGCTCGACGAGCGCGAAGCCCGAGCGGTCACCGGTAAAACCATCGGCGAAGAGATTCCCCTGGTTGTCGTAGCCGTCGAAAAACTCTTCGTCCATCGGCGTGCTGTAAACGGTGGGCGTGCCGCTCGCGTTCTTGAAGATCGCGACTTGGCCGCCCTCAAGGTTCCCGATCGCGAGGTCCCCGCTGCTGTCCATGGCGCAGCTGGACGGGAAACTGAAGGAGACGGAGAGCGTCTTGAGCAGCTCAGTATTGCGGACTTTGTACTCCACGATCTGCTCGGAGCCCGCGACGATCCAGAAAGTCTTCTTGCCATAGCCGTAGAGGACGTCCGAGCACCCTTGGCCGCCGACGTCATTGATCGTACCTACCTGTTCAGTGCTCTTCGGATAGTTGAAAATGCTCGCGTAGCTACCGTAGTAGTTAATGACGTACTCACGCTTTTGACCTGGTATCACGTGTGGAGCAATCGTCGCGAACCGAGGTCGCGGGCCCAGATAGGCGCGCGCTGCCGTCACCGGCCTACCGTTCAGCCAGAGGGTCTTACCGACGTAGCGGGCACTGAGCGAAGCGCTTGACGGCGCGACCGCCGTGTCATCCTGAGCGCCGCTGCACGCCGAGCATAATGCGATCGCAATCAGCGCACACGCGTACTTGAAAGAACCAGTCGGACTCACCACGTTACTCCTTTCGGCTCGCCGCCGCGATAAGGCAGGCGAAGATAAAAGGGCTCCAAACAGTAGGCTCCCGCCGAGCGACGGGCCTTTCGCCTGGTGTCGGTAAATGCCTGCGCCCCGTTAGGGGCGAGGCGGACGGCGGTCGGTCGCTCCGGCAGGCGACGAAAGAGGCACTTCGAAGTCAGCAACATCGTCACTGAACTAGGAGCGAGGTTTAGCGTGCCAACTTTCAACAAGGGCGTGTTTATCCTGACCGCGGGAGCACTTTTTGCCACTTCGGCTTGCGGAGGAAACACGAGCGTGCCGGCCGCATCGCAAGTCTCCGCGCCGAGCGCGCGTTTCATCCTTCCCAACGACACGACCTCGATTCTGAAAAAACTCACGAAGGACGTCGAAATCGGCTCGACCGTGGATTCGAAGAACGGCGACACGGGCCCGCGCGCAATCTCGGTGGCCCGAGCGACCTTCGGGCTTCTCACGAAAGGGCAGCTGGCCGTTTGCAACTTCGAAGATTCTGCCGGCGCTGCCGGCAAAGGCACAACGATCGAAGTGCTTAATCCAAAAACCCACTCCAAGCCGGCGACCTTCACGACAAGTAGTAAGCTAAAAGGTTGCGACGGCGATGCGATCACGGCGGCAAATGAAGTTTACGGCACGGGGCTCGTCAGTGGCGCTGCGTCGGAGTTCAATCAGGACGGCGTGCTCCAGAAGAGTTACGGTTCTCCCGTCCAAGCTCCGCTTGCCGACGCCGATGCATTCTGCGGACTGCCGTATGCGCCTGAGAACATCTATGTTTCGGATTCCAAGACCGGCTCGATCGTCAAGCTGTCATTTCTCCCGGTCAGTCGCTCCGGCACGGCGAAAATGACTCGAGTGATAACCGGTTTCGCGACCAATAAGGGCTCTGGTTGGAGCGTGCTGGGCCCATCCGGACTCCAATACAATAGCACTAGAGTCGGTAGCCTTTGCAACGACACACTCTATATCGTGGACGGAGTCGATAACACGATCGTCGCCGTCGAGCCTGCGAGCCAGCTCCTTTACAAGGACGAGATCGTCGTGCAACCCGGTGGAAAGACATTCAAGTGCACCCACCCAACCAAGGTGTGCGCCACGCTCGTCTACAGCGGCTCTCCGCTCGATGCGCCCGTCGCTTCCGCGCTTCTACCCAATGGAAACCTGATCGTAGCCAATACCCAAGGTGGAAACGAGCTCGTGGAGCTGACGCCGGCGGGGCAGGTGCTTGACACCAAATTTATCGACAAGAGCGCGACCGCTCACGTCTTCGGACTCCTCGCGACCGGTACGAGCGATAGCGACACCGTGCTGTACTATACCGACACCAAAACGAACACGCTGCAAGAGCTCAAGCAATAGCTAATTCGTACTAGGAGTCCCAGCCCCGTATCCCGGTCCTGACGCAGTAGCAGCGCCGCACGGTTGAAAATCGGGCCGTAAACACCCCAATGAAAACCGGATTGCCATGCGACCCCTCGTAGTGACAAACTATGAGGGGCCGCCGGTATAGTGGTGCGGCTTAAGGAGTTTTCCCTTGCGGCAGAACGATCAAGTGATCACGCGTCTCAGAAGTGCGATCGCCGATCTAAAGTGCAGTGCCATTGCAGAGGCAGAGTGCGAAGCGAGTCCGGTTGTGCCTAGCCCCGCGCAGGTTACTGATGTCCTTGCACCCTCGCCTGAGCCCGAAGCGGCGAGGACGCAGCCCACGCCCGAAACGGTTTTTGCGGCGCAGCTTCTGCTCGTCGAGGTGCGCAAAGCCAGCGAAGCGCTATTACGCGAGCTTTCGGTTCTCGAGACGCGCCTCAACGAGGAAGCGCAAATCGTCCACGCGAGCCGCGAGTATGCGGCTGCAGCGAAGAAGGCTGAAGGCACGGCGATCGCCGAGCGACAGGCCAAAGAGCTGGCCGAGGCAGCTTCGACGCAGTGCGATGCGGCCTCAACGGCGAGACGAAGCGCGGACGAGCGCGCCGCGTCGGCGCGTACGGACGCCGAAACGGCTAGGGCACAAATCGCGAAGCTGGAACGGTGGTTGCAAGAGGCTCAGCAGTTAGCGCAGGAGACGTCGAGCCAACTCGGGCAGCATGAAACGCGCGCCAAAGAATGTGTCGCTGCCGAGGATGCCGCCAAGTGCGAGGCGGCAGAAGCTGCCGCGCGCGCAGCGGCCTGCCAAGCTGCATCCATAGCAGCCCTAGAAGAGGCTCAAGCCGCGCAAGCGCGCGCCGAAGCTCTGAGGCAGGCAGCGCCCCAAGGGCCGACGAGCCTAGCCGGCATCAGCAACGTGCAGACGCTGGCCACTCGCATCGTTGAAGAGGCTGCCGCTCTGGCTCGCGATTCTGATGGAATGCAGCGCGATCCGCTCGAGGACACGGCGCAGTTGCAGTGGTGAGTGCCTGCGTGCTCTAGCTCCCGAGGATGTTGATCGCTCGCGCCCCAACGGCAATGACCGTGACCAGCGAAATCGCGCTCTGCAGCACCATCAGCATTTTTGCTCGAGGCGTCAACGGCAATACATCGGTAGGACTAAACGCCGTCGAAGTATTAAACGCGAGAGCCAAATAGTCGGCAAAAATGGGTTGCCAGTTCGCGGGAAAGTCGTCGGACGGATCCCCTCGGGGAAAGGAAAAGTCCGCTCTGCCCGCCCAGCCCATCGTTCGCCCTTCCGGACCACCACGGTCGATGAGCCAATATGCCAGCGCGAAGACGAGAATGTTGCTCACCCAAATCGCGATCGACGTGGTGAGGAGGGTAATTCCACTCATCCCGGGGTGCTTTGACGCCATATCTTTGAGAAGAAATGCGAGCACGACGAGATTACCGAGCACCGTGAGCGGCAGCACGACCGCCGCGACGTAACGCTCGGCGCGCCACGCAGCCTTTTTCTTCGAGCTGAATCCAGCCAAGAGCATCGGGATGGCGAGCGCCACGGCACCAACGAACGGCACGTCACGCGGCATCAGCTGGTAACGCGCAGGAAGAAGCGCGAGGATGACGGGGACTGCCACGACGGCAAGCGCAGGGAATATGCGAGATTCGGCCCGCAGAGATGACGTCATCTGTCAGCCCATCTTACACTGTGGCATGATGTGGGGGAAACCGCGGCGAGCCATCGAAGGCTCAGCCGGCTGGGGAGCAGACAGGCCAGAGGCAAGCAGCTCATATTGAAAGAGAGGCATTTCGTGCGAAAAATCCTTGGTCTTTTTGCTTTGGCCGCGATCGTCGCGCTGCCCAACGGCGTTCGCGCCGCTTCGGGGACGGCGGCGTTGCAATATTACGTCGGCACATGGTCCTGCGTGGCCGGATCCGTCGGAGAACCTGCGAGCAAGGCGACGGCGGTATATACGCTCGATTCCGGTCTGCTGCACGAATCGGTCACCGTGCCGGCGCAGGGGAAGATGACGAAGCCTTACAAGATCAGCATCGCTACCAGCTACGACCCGAAGAAGGGCCGCTACGTCCAGACCGCGACGGACAACAACGGCGGCTGGTGGGTTTCGTCTGCACAGCCGTGGACCGGGAACACCGAGGAGTGGACGGATCAGGCGAACTCCGATAACAAGCTCGGCCGCGGCCAAACCGTGCGCACAAACCAGAACGCTTTTAGCTTTACCGGATATCCTTCAGCGTCTGCCACCAAACCGGACTTTAAGGGAACGTGTAGCCGGTCGTCATAGTTTGGACAGCAAGAATACCGGCGCCGACGAAGATGCGCCGCTCGTCGACTACCTGGAGGAGGCTCCTCAACCGCTGCCGCCCAGGGATCCGATCGGCCCGCCCGATGTGCAGCCTGGCGAAACGCCGATAAAAAGCGACGAGTAGCTCGTTGGCGCCGTGCGGCTGATAACGCTGCTGCTGAAAATACTCTTTCCCGCGTGCTGCGCCATCGTGGTCTTCGGGCTGATCACATGGCAGCTGCGGAGGCTAGATGCCTACATCCCGTACGCGCTTGCGCCATGGCTGACGTTCGTGGGAGCGGCCTTGATGGCCGCAGGAGCGACGCTAACCTTTGTATGCTTCGCGCTTTTCGCCGAGGGCGGGATGTTGACGCCGCGCTCGGGGCGCCTCGATCCCAATGTTCTGGTGCGCTCCGGCCCGTACCGGTACGTGCGCAATCCGATGGCCTTAGGCGCGCTGACCGTGCTGGCCGGCTGGGGTCTCGCGCAGCGCTCGGTAACGATCGTGCTCTTCGCGCTCTGCATGGCGGCTCTGATGCACGTCTTCGTTCTGTACGTCGAAGAACCAAAGCTGGAGCGGCGCTTCGGCCAGAGCTATCGCGCCTATAAGAGCCGAGTGCATCGCTGGATCCCCTAACGCATACCGATGGCCAGACCGCTCACCTCGACGATGGGCGGATGGCCTTGCGGTACCACGCGAATCTTGTTGACCGGCACTCCTCCGCTGGGATACTTGTATTCCCAGAGTTGTGCCGGATTCAGCCGGTCGTTAGCGACGTAGAAATCGCTTCTCGACGGCGTCAGCACTAGAGCCTTGGCTTCTAATCCGCGCCCATAGGTGATCGTCCGCAGCACGCGGTTCGAGTGGGGTGCAAAGACGGTCAAGCGCGCGGCTTGGGCTACGACGACATCCCCGGAACCATCGACTTCAACGCCGCCGAGGCTGCGCGAGAGACCGCTAACGTGAAGGTCCCGCAACTCGCGCCCGTTGCCACCGCGGGCGACCTCACCGAGCGTCGCGTGTCCATCGGCCGATTGACCGACGACATATAAGTTACCGGCGTCGTCGTACGCATCCCAGATGCACTCGGCGAAGGATGTAAGATTCTTGAACGTAGCATAAGGATGGGTCGCTCCAGCGTGAAAGAAGCTCACGTGAGAGGCGCGATAGGGCTGGATCGATTCGTTGTTGGTGACGGCAACCTCCCCGGCGCGCGAGACGGCAACGCCCCAGGGTACGTCGGTGCCAACCCGGTCTTTGAGGATCAGGAATGGTTCCTTTGCCATCGGCACATAAACACGAACTTGCGAGCGCGCACTGACCGTAACGTAAAGGTCTCCAGCGGTGTCGGTGGCGATGCCGTGGGCCGCGGGAAGACCATCGATGTGGCCGACTTCTCTTTGATCCGTCCCGCTCAGCGGATAGATGTGAAGTTCGCTGTTTTTCGGAGCGATCGCGTAGAGATAGTATGGCAGTTGCGGGTCATCCCGAGCCGGTTGAAAGCCACCGCAGGCGGCAAGCAGTGCAGCCCCGCCGATGCTGAGCGCAAAGCGAGTCAAAGTTCTCATCGTTCATGCCTGCAGGACGCTCTTGGACTTCGACTGCCCCAAGAGCGATTCCCCACTATTCCGTATCGGGAGGCCGAAGGTCGATCGGTTGGTGGAGGAAGTACCGCACGTCGTGATCGCTGGGAATTACGCGAAACGGCCGCGGCGGCTGCTTGAAATCAAACGCGTCTTCTTCGGGTGACGTCGCACGCCGGTCGCTTGCGGCCAAACGCGGCAAGCCGAACTGGTCCTCGACGAACTTTAGAATGCTGCCGTGTTCGTAGTGTACGTGCGACACATAGCCCTTCTTGGCATAGGCGGAAACGATCAGCAGCGGGATTCTGAAGCCCAGACCGTCGTAGTCGGCGTAGGCGGGCGCCACGGGGTCGTACCAGCCGCCATAGTCGTCCCACATGATGAAGATAGCGGTCGAGTCCCAGTACTTCGACTCGCCGATCGCATTGACGAGCGATGCCACCCAAGCCGGACCGGTATTCGAGCCCGAGCCTGCGTGATCGGAGTTCTCATCGGTGGGCGTGATCCAGGTGATCTGCCGCAGCTTACCTTTTGAGACGTCCGTGAAAAACTTGGTTGCCGGCACGAAAACGTCTTTCTTCCAGTCGGGGCCGTAGTAGACGTCCTTAACCGCTTGGTACGCGCTCCAGTCGCCGCCGTCATAGTAGATGTTGCCGGTGTAGAAAGCCCACGAGACGCCGGCCTTGTCCGCCTCCTGGCCGATCGTATCGTAACCAAAGCACGGCTGCTCGTATTGGTACGGGGTGATCTGTCGCTGCATGCCGATGATTGGAACCTCGTTGCCCGAGCCGCCCGCGCAGCCCCATGGAAAACCGGTCGGATAGTTCACCGACGAATCGGCTTGGCCCGAGATAAT
>JASHXG010000167.1 GCA_030043675.1 Vulcanimicrobiota bacterium | reverse complement strand
GGCAAACTTGTAGTGGTATTGCACGCGCGGATACCGTACCAGAAACTCATAAAGCGTATCGCCGTTTGATTCGGTCGTGCTGGAAATCGGCACGCTCGCTTGCAACGTCCCCAGCGACGCGACGTTTGCTTTTGCAATGACCGCGTCGGTGAGATAGTCGCTAAAGTAGGGCGTGAGCTGCGTGCGATCGATCTGGCGCGTTGCCAAACGCCCAAGCCACTCCCGAGCGCGCGCGACGATTGCATTGTCGAGATGCGCGGTAGCCGGGGGTGCGACCATGTCCAAGATGCGGCCGGCGAGCTCTGCGGGGATCGTAATCTGCTCGCTGCTGGTGTCGGCGTTCGAAAAGACGATCACCGCGACATGTTCGCTCGGGAGCACCGCGTTGATTGCCCGGTATCCATCGATGTCGCCGCTATACCAAACAAAATCTTTACCGCCGCGCCGATCGATGACCCAGCCCATGCCGTATTGCGTCGGTCCCACTCGGCCCGTCGGCGTGAACATCGTCCGGACGGCATCGTCGCGCAGCAAGATGGGCATCTCGATATCCCACTTCGCGAGGTCGTAAACGTTCGTGACCAAGCCGGACGCGCCGCCCATCCACGCAGGATCCCACATTGGCGCGGGCGCGAATCCGCGAGCCGTGCGCTCGTAGCCGACCGCGTGTGACGCGGAGATCCCGCTGTCGCCGGCGAGGAACGAGTTGCCCATCACGAGCGGCAGAAAGATGTGCTGCTGGAGATAATCGGAGAGCGGCACGCCGCCCGCGCGCTCGACGATCAGTCCCGCGGCCAAGTAGTTGAGGGGGTTGTTCGCATAAACCGCTCCCGGCGTCGCGGCCGGCTTCATCTGGTTGACGGCGGCAAACACCTGGCTCAGCTTGATCGTGCGGTAGAAGTCGAACGTGTTGGCGGGCAAGGTGGTAAAATCCGGGAGCCCCGACGTCTGCGTCAAGAGTTGCGAGACCGTGGCGTTGCCGGCAACTTGAAGTTCGGGGATGTACTTGGTGACCTTATCGTCCAGCTTGAGTTTGCCGTCCTGCGCCAAGAGCAGGATCGCCGCGGCCGTGAACTGCATCGTAAGGCCGCCGACGTAGAACTCGGTGTCGGGCTCGATGCGGCCGTGGTTGGCGATGTTGGCGAAGCCGAAGCCGCGGGCGTAGGCGAGCCGGCCGTCCTCGACCACACCGATGGCGATTCCCGGCGTGCGGCCGGAATGTACCTCGTTTTTTGCCAATGCATCGATCTGGGCCGAAAGCGCCGGCGTCAACGGGCGCGTGCCCTCGGCGCGCGCCGGCGCGGTCAGTCCGGCGGCAACTAAGCCGAAGATGAAGGCCGTCGCAAATAGTTGCTCCCGACGTCTCATTGTAGATTTATTATATACGTGGCGGGCCGCCCTCGCACCCGTCAAATATAGTAACCCCGGCGGACGTGTCGCTTGACCTGCCCGGCTGCACAAGGCATGATGCAGGGAGAGTTTTGCACTCTACTGGGGAGGCGTCTCATGAAACGTCGGTTTACGTACGTGCTCGCGCTGATCGCGGTGGGCGTGCTCCTGCGCTCGCCGGCTGGGGCCGCCGGTTCGCCGGGCGGTCTTGCCTGGGACTCGGTAACGAAGTTTGCGCCGGGCGCGGATGCTTCAACACTCGCACCGGGGTCGTTCGACGCCGATTACGCCGCAGCGTCCCAGGCGCAGATCCAAACCAAGAGCGGCGGTCTTTTCGCCGCGATCAAACACGCTGAGTCCGCGGGCAGCGAGATGCAAACGCTGATGCAGAGCGGGTTTGCCGAGCGGCACTACGTTGCCGGCTCAAAGGAACGGACCGACCAGGTTGCCTACCAGACCGCTACCATTGTCGATTGCGACGCGCGCACGATTACGCACCTCGATCTGCGCGCCAAGACCTATCGCGTGACGTCGATGGACTCTGCCACCCCCGAAGTTCGTTCGAGCCCGAGCTCGGTACCGCAGATGAGCCCCACCGACACCAACGAGAAGATCGCGATCGCGCTCACGAATACCGCGCTCGGCTCGCAAGTGGTCGGAGGAGTGCCCACCGACGGTTTTCGTTCCGACATGACGTTCACGCAGACCGATTCGTCCGGCGCTTCGCAGACGATGAACGCGCAGCTGATCGGCTATTACACGAGCAGGTCCAATCCTGAGCCGACCTGCTCGCGCATGGTTACGTCGGGCAGCAACGCTCGCGCCGGGGCCGGCATGATGCTCGCCGCATCGCGCTTCAAACAGGTGTTGTCATCGGCCGGCATCGACCGGCGTGTCAGTTTAAGCCAAAGCGGCCCGGCGCTGCCGGCCGGGAACTTCTCGATGTACGACGCGGTAACGTTTACGGGTAATCGCGGCAGTGCGACGTTCGTCACCGAACGCGGCAACCTCCGGCCGATCGATCCGAACGACCCGGTTTTCAGCGTTCCGAGCGACTTTACGCAGCAGCAGTGATGTCATGCTGAGCCGAGTCGAAGCACAGTTACTTCCCCGCGGCTTCCCTCGCGAGGTTGAGCAGCACGTCAAAAGCCTTTTGATCGGTGACGGCCAAGTCGGCGAGGGCTTTGCGATTGAGGCTCACTCCCGATTTCTTCAGACCGTGCATGAAGACGGAATACGAGAGCCCTTCACGCCGGGCGGCCGCGTTGATGCGACTGATCCAGAGCGAGCGAAAGTCGCGCTTACGGACGCGCCGGTCGCGGAATGCATAGGCGAGCGATTTCAGCAGCGCTTCGTTTGCAACCCGGTAATTGCGGCGGCGAGCCGCGCGAAAGCCCTTTGCGAGCTTCATCACCTTACGGCGATGCTTGAGGCCGTGGACGCCCCGCTTGATACGTGCCATTGCGAGCTCTCCTTTATACCAGGTACGGGATGGTCGGCGCCAAGCGGCGCAAATCGCCCTTGAACGTCGGCTGATCCTTGCGGAAGTTGCGCTTGCGTTTGCGCGATTTTTTGCTGAGAATGTGTCCGCAGCCATCGAATTGATGGCGGTGAAGCACCTTCCCCGTGGCGCTGACTTTCACGCGCTTGGCGGTTCCGCGGTGGGTTCGAATCTTAGGCACTGGTCGGCTCCTTAACGTCGGGTTGAGGCGCGCTCGTTTTGTGATCTCTCTCGCGCGCGATCGAGAACTTCGGCGGACCGGTCGGCGTGGCACGCGGCGCCAAGATCATGAACATGTTCTTTCCTTCGAGGCGCGCTTCGCGCTCGACGGTGGCCAGCGGCGCCATGTCTTCGGCCATACGGTCGAGCAGCCGGCGTCCGAACGACGTGTACGTAATCTCTCGCCCGCGGAACATAATCGTCACTTTAATCTTGCTGCCATCCAGCAGCAGCCGTTCGGCCATCCGTGCTTTGGTCTCATAATCGTGCGTCTCGATCTTCGGGCGCAGCTTTACTTCCTTCAGTTCGAAGTGCCGCTGCTTCTTGCGAGCGTCCTTATCTTTCTTCGACTGCTCATACTTCAAACGACCGTAGTCGGCGATCTTGCATACCGGCGGTTGCGCCGTCGGCGAAACTTCGACCAGGTCGAGCCCGGCGGTCCGGGCGCGGGCCAGCGCATCTTCAGTTGGCAAGATGCCGAGTTGGTGGCCGTTTTCGTCGATCACTCGGACCGTACGAATGCGAATCTGATCGTTGACGCGCAGGGGTCGTGCTATGAGCTGGTCTCCTTATCTTTCCATCTAGAAAACAAAAAATGGCGCTGCCGAGGCAGCCCCACTGCAAGACCCGCCGAGGGTCCTTCGAGTGAAGACCGGATCGCC
>JASHXG010000166.1 GCA_030043675.1 Vulcanimicrobiota bacterium | reverse complement strand
CGCTCGCGTCGTGCGTATGGACTCCGACACGACGACGCGGGTCGGCGATCACGCGCGCATTCTAGCGTCGTTCGAATCGGCCGGCGATGTCTTGGTCGGCACGCAGATGGTGACCAAGGGTCTCGACTATCCCGACGTCACGCTGGTCGGCGTGGTGGCGGCCGATCTGGGCTTTCAAGTTCCCGACTTTCGAGCCGCGGAGCGGAGCTTTGCGCTGATCGCTCAGGTCTGCGGGCGCAGTGGCCGTGCGCGGCGGGGCGAAGCGATCGTGCAGACGTACGCACCCTCGCACCCGGCCGTCACGTTCGCCGGCGAGCATGACTACGAGGGCTTTGCCGCCGTCGAGCTTGCGGAGCGCGCTGCGATCGGTTTTCCGCCCGCGCACCGTCTGATTTACGTCGGAGTCATTGGACGCGCGCGCCGGCGCGTCGTCGAGGCCGCGCAACGCTATGCGCGGCTCTTGCGCGACACGAATCTCGCCCAGGTGCTGGGGCCGGCACCGTATCCGGTCGCTCGCGTGAACGGCGAGTGGCGCTATCGCATCGCGCTCAAGACCGGACGGCCGGCTGCGCTGCGGGCGGCGATCCGCGAGCGGATCCTTCCCCTGGCGGAGACGGATCGGCAAACTCGGCTTGCGATCAACGTGGATCCGTAGCCCGCGCGGCTACTTCTTGGCTTTGCCTTTGGCGGGTTTGGCGGGCGCCGCGCCGGCCCGGCGCACGGCTTTGGCGAGCTTGGATTTTTTGCGTGCGGCCTTGTTGCGATGGATGATGCCCTTTGCGGCGGCTTTGTCGTACGCGCTCTCGACGACTTCTGCGGTCGCGCTCTCACCCGACGAGACGGCTCGCTTGTAGAGCGTCTTCAGACGGGTCTTCGCGTCTTTGTTGCGTGCAGCGCGTTTGGTCGATTGCCGCGTCCACTTCTCGGCGGCCTTGATATTGGGCAAGAAGGTCTTCCTTTCAACGGTGGGACCAGAGAGAACGGCGTGTATCATACCAGGCGTCCTGCGCCGCTGTCCAGGTTCGGGGCGGCTAGCTTGGGTCGAGCAGAATCTTTCGGTAGCTGGCATACCGGCTGGCTGCGATTGCGCCCTCGGCAACTGCCGCCTGCACCGCGCAGTCGGGCTCGGTGAGGTGGGTGCAGTCGGTGAAACGACAGTGCAGCGCGGGTTCGCGCATCTCGGGGAAGGCTCGCGCCAGATCCTGCGGTGCGATCGAACCGAGGCCGAACTCATTGATGCCGGGGCTGTCGATCAAGAACCCGTCGGCGAGGCGATAGAGTCGAGCCGAGCTCGTCGTCTGCCTTCCAAGCCCGTAACGCGAGACTTCCCCGATGACGCTCTCCCCGCCGAGGGCGCGAAAGATCGTGCTCTTCCCCACGCCGGAGTTGCCGGCGAGCATCGCGCGATGTCCGGCGATCAGCGCGCGCAAATCCTCGATGTTTTCGCCCGTCTTCGGATTCATGGCGATCGAGGGATAGCCTAAAGACGCGTAGAGCGCGAGCACGTTGTCGCGCTCGGCCGGATCGCCGAGGTCCGGTTTGGTGAAGATCACGGCGGCCGCGAGCTGCTCGAGCTCGGCGAAGGCGAGCAGTTGGTCGAGCGTGACCCAACGGGGCGGCGGATTCGCGAGCGCCGTAACCGTCACGAGCAAATCGACGTTGGCCGCCATCGTTTTGGCGCGCCCGTCGACGGTGAGCCGCTTGAGGCTGAAGCTACGCTCCTCGATCGCATCCACCAGCGCTTGCCCATCTTCAAGGACGCGAATCTGCACGACGTCGCCGGGTACGGGCATGAATCGCTTCCCGGCCATCCGCCGTAACTGCGCGATGCGCGCTTCGCTTTCGCCATCGACCGAAATCCAGGCAGAGTTCTTTCCGGTCGAGAGCACGAGCGCTCGGCGCGGTTGGCTCACGCGCAAGATTGGAGCATGGAGAGGCTAAATAAAACGAACGTGGTCTATCTCACCCTGAGGATCGACGGCAGCCTCGATGAGCAAGCGCGCACGGCCGTCGACGCGCTGCTCGTGGACCAGCCTGGGAGCGCGATCTGGCATACCAGCTCAGCGACCGGGCGTTCGTACGCCCTGCTCGAGCTGCCGGCGTCTCCCGACGCAAGCCGAATTGCAGCGGCGGGTGCCAAGCTGTACCAGACGCCGATCATTGCCCTTGCAGTTTTCCCCGAGGTGCGAGAAGCCTTGCCGCCGTTGCTCGAAGCGCTGGGCGGACCGGGGAGGCCGGCCTCGATTCTGACGTGCGAGCCGTGCAGCGGCGGCATCGTTATCGAATGGGACCCGCAGCGCGTCTCGGCCGCGGTCGTCCTGGGATTAGTCGATGTGGAGCTTCAGCGTTTCAATAGCGGGCGGACCGCCGAGCTGCTCTCTCCGTTACCCCCGGAATCGATCGCACGTATCGCGGCCGATGGCCTGGAAGCGCCCCAAATCGCTCCGGATCGAGTGCTCGAGATGCTGCTCGATGCTTAGCACCCTCTCGCAGTACGTTCGCATATCCGACCTCATCGATATCGCAGCGACGAGCGTCCTCATCTACTACGTCCTGTTGCTCATTCGTGGCACGCGCGCCGTGCAGATTCTGATCGGGATTCTCGTGCTGCTCGGTCTCCTCGGCGTGTCCAACCTCTTGCACCTTTATCTGCTCGGCACGATCTTGCGGGTGCTCGTCGTGGGTGCCGCCGTCACGATCGCGATCGTCTTTCAGCCGGAGCTGCGACGCGCGCTCGAACGGATCGGACGCGGCGGCCTCTTTCGCATCTACGGCGACGAGGACGAATCGCCCGCAAGACCGGAGGATCGAACGATCGTCGCACTCGCTCGGACCGCGTTTCTGCTCTCGCGTAATCGGGTCGGCGGACTGATCGTCATCGAGCAGCAAAGCGGACTGAAAGAAATCTGCGAGACCGGCACGATGCTGCGTGCGCTACCTTCCGAAGAGCTGTTGCTGGCGGTCTTCATGCCGCATTCGCCGTTGCATGACGGGGCGGTGATCGTGCGCGAAGGTCTGATCGAGGCTGCCGGGTGCTTCTTGCCGCTGGCCGAGTTGTCGCTCACGCGAACGCGCCTGGGAACGCGCCATCGCGCCGCGCTGGGTCTTTCGGAGCAGACCGATGCGGTCATACTGGTAATCTCGGAGGAGACGGGAGCCATTACGATCGCACGCGAGGGAAAATTTTCGCGTCCGGTCGATGAAGAACAGCGGCTGGTGAAGATGCTGCTCGCGGTCACGCGTCCGCCGCGCCGGCTGCGTGGGCGTCGCGAGGATGTGCGCCCGCAGGCGCGCGCGCGCACGCACGGACAAGCCGACGCCTCGGACTCGAGGGTTGCGGGGATTCCGTAATCCGCAGCGCCAAAGCGTTCGTTTGATGCAGATCGTCCGCAGAAATTTCACGCTGAAGCTGCTTGCCGTGGGTCTCGCCCTTGCCGGCTGGATTTACGTCCGGCTTGCCAACAATTCACTCGGCGTTCCGTTCGACCAGCAGCTCTCGGTGCCAATCACCGTCGTGAACCTCTTACCGGGCTACGTCGCCCAATTTGCGCAGCGCGACGCGGTCGTCACCGTCAGCAGCCGGCGCGGCCGGCGCCCGATCGCGGCCGATGAGATCAAGGCGGTCTTGGATCTCTCGAACAAGCGACCGGGCGTGTACAATATTCCGGTGCGTTTGACGGCGCCGGATATCCCGGTGCAAAGTTTGAGTCCCGCCTCGGTTACGTTGACGATCGAAACCGCGGGAACGAACATGGGCTCGACGCGGTGAGCCGTCTTTTCGGTACCGACGGCGTCCGCGGCGTGGCGAATGCGGACTTGCGCCCGGAGTTGGCCTTTCGGATCGGCCGGGCAGCGGCAAGCGTCTTGGGCGTCTCAGGGGATCGCACGCCGGTGGTCGTGGGGCGGGATACGCGACTCTCGGGCACGATGCTCGAGGCGGCCATCATTGCCGGCATTACGTCGGTGGGGCGGGATGCGGTCTCGCTCGGCATCGTGCCGACGCCGGCGGTCGCCTGCGTAACGCGGCGCATCGGCGCCGCGGCGGGCGTGGTGATCAGCGCCTCACACAACCCGATCGCCGACAACGGGATCAAGTTCTTTGGACCGGATGGTTTCAAGCTTCCCGACGAAACGGAGGATCGAATCGAGGCTTTGCTCGATTCGCAGGAGCTCGCGCGGCCAACCGGGACGGCCGTGGGCGTCGCGCGGGTCGCGCAGAATTTGGCTCGCTATTACTACCGCGAGCTGTACGAGAGCAACGCCGACCTGCGGGGATTGCATGTCGTCGTCGACGCGGCGTTCGGCGCCGCGTATGCCATCGCTCCTTACGCGTTGCGTAAACTGGGCGCGGACGTGATGGAGCTCAACTGCGAGAATGACGGCGCGCGCATCAACGTCGATTGCGGCGCGACGAACTTGCGACCGCTTCAGGCGGCTGTGCGCGCGCGAATCGACGCCGGCGAGAAGGACGTCGTGGGCATCGCCTTCGACGGCGACGCGGATCGTGCGCTCTTCATCGACGAAACCGGAGCGATCGTTAGCGGAGACCACGTGATGTTCGCGATCGGCCGCGACATGAAAGCGCGTGGCGAACTGCGCGGGGATGCGATCGTAGGAACGGTGATGAGCAATGTCGGCTTCGAGCGGGCGCTCCGTAAGCACGGCATCGGACTGATTCGCGCCGCCGTAGGCGACCGGTACGTCTTGGAACGGATGCGCGACGGTGATTACACGCTGGGCGGCGAGCAATCCGGACACATCGTGGATTTCCGGCGAAATACCACCGGGGACGGCCCGATGACCGCGGTCACTCTGTTGGGAATTGTAACCGCGAGGGGCGAGCGTCTGCACGATTTGGTGCGAGAGGTCGTGACGGTGCCGCAGGTGCTCGTAAACGTCCGTACCGCGCATAAAGAGATTCTCGCGGCGCCGGTCGTGCGCGAAGCGATCGCGGCCGCAGAGGCGAGCCTCGATGGCGAGGGCAGGCTGCTCGTCCGCGCGTCGGGTACCGAACCGCTGATCCGGGTGATGGCTGAGGGGGACGATCGCGTGGTCGTGGAGCAGCTCGCCGCCCGGCTCGCCGCTCGTATTGAGGAGGAGATCGAGCGACAATTGTCGACTTAGCCGGCGTAGTGGGAGCCGGCGCCGCGAGAGAGGGCACCGGTACCTGACGCCGAAAGCGCCGCATTCAAACGGGTTCCGGCAACGGACAAGCTGGCCGGAACGTTATACGCCTGCACAAGATCACTGAGTCGGGACGGAGTCCCGAGCGGGGGATATCCCGGCAGGGGTGAGTGGGCCGGTCGGCCCTAGGGCGATTCTTTCACGTCCGAACCCGTCAACTAACCCCGCAAGTGCCGTGAAAGAGGAGTACGTTTCTTGCGTCACGCGTTAGCTGCCGGGGCATTGGCCCTGTTTATCGCCGGAAGCATCGACGCCGCAGTAGCCGGTCCGACCCCAAAAATTGAGTATACGTCCTCGTCGAAGGCCTCGGAGGCTGCCTACGCGCAGTCCCTGAGCCCAGACGTCGCCGAGTGGGCCTCGCGCGTCATCATCGCGACGCCGGCTCACCACCGCGGGGACATCGGACGGTTTGCGGGCGGCATCCTGGCCCGGACCTCCAAGATCGCCGCCGAACTGACCCGAAGCGCGTTACGCTTCCTCGGCGACCCCTATGCCTTCGGCGGAACGGGGCCGTCGGGGTTCGATTGCTCGGGCTTCGTCCAGCACGTCTTTGCCATGCTGGGCATGCACCTGCCGCGCACGGCCGACGCCCAGTTTGACGTCGGGAGGCCGGCCCTCGGGGGCCCGCGGCCCGGCGATTTGGTCTTTTTCGACACCTATGGCGGGGTGTCGCACGTCGGCATCTATCTCGGCCACGGCAAGTTCGTGCATGCCAGCACCAGCCGCGGGGTGATGGTGAGCCGGCTCTCCGAGTCGTACTGGGCGCAACGGTACGTCGGAGCGAAACGCCTGATCGCGACTCGTTAGTCACTCGCGCTTCTCAGCATCGCAGTCACCCCGCACGAAGACGGCAGGGGCGCGTCGAAGCTCGCGCGCGATGGGGTGTAGCCAAGCGGTAAGGCAGCGGACTTTGACTCCGCCATGCGTTGGTTCGAATCCAGCCACCCCAGCTTTGCGATGCGTTGGTTCGTCCTTCGACAGGCTCAGGATGACAGCCACCCCAGCTTTGTGATGCGTTCGACGCTGCACATCACCAACGGCGATGCCGCGCTCTACCTGCTCAAGAAAGCGGGGATCATCGGTACGCATCTCGCGTGGCGCGACGCGCTGAACGAGGGGCCGGTGCCCGCCGGTCTGTCGCTCGAAGAAACGAGCGCAATCCGCGCCGAGTATCTTGCGGCGCGCGGATACGGAAGTCCCATTCGTCTGATTCACGATTTTCAGCGTCGCGACGCGCGGTTGCGCGAAGCCGGCGATTTCGCCGAGATCGTGCTCTGGTTCGAGCACGATCTCTACGACCAACTGCAGATTCTGCAAATCCTCACGTGCCTCGAAGAGCTCGACCTGGAACCTGGCCGCATTTCGGTTGTGCAGAGCGATCATTACCTCGGAAGCATGACGGTCGATGAGATTCTGCCGCTTCTGCGCCGCCGGCGAACCGCGACCGCCGCAATATTCAAGTCCGCTCACCGCACATGGGAGCGTTTCACGTCGCCTTGGGCTCGAGATCTCTATGCCGCCGCACAGGAGGACGCGATCGGCTTGCCGTTCCTGCGCGCGGCGATGGCGCGTCTGTGCGAGGAGTATCCCTGGAAACGCGATGGTCTCTCTCGCTCGCAACGTCAGGCATTGGAAGCCGTCGCTCGAGGACACGCTCGGGAAGAGGAACTATTCGCCCGCGCGCAGGCACGTGAGGAGGCGTTCTTCTTGGCTGATGGTGCGTTCGCGAAAATACTCGAGGATCTTCGGACGGGCACGGCTGCCTTGATCGAAGAAGAAGAAGGTGGCCTGGTGCCGACGGCGCTCGGACGGCGCATTTTGGCCGGCGATGCCGACTGGCTGGAGTCTCGGCCAATTGACCGTTGGATCGGCGGCGTCCATTTGGTTCGCGAGCGCATTACGCGCTGGGATGACGATGCGGCACGCTTCGTAGAGTAGTGTGATTGTTAATTCAAGGCGAACCGCAAGCGTGTCCCGAATGGGCAGCCTTTCACCATGACGCACGATGAATTGAGCATCGATCTTAAGACCGAAGACGGCGGCGGCACCCTGATTTTCGCGCTTCGCGGGAGTCTCGATCTCGCGACGTCTCCCACGGTTCGCGCGGCCCTCGGCGAAGCTACGCAGAAGGGCAGCCACGAACTCATCGTTGATTTAACCCAGGTCGATTTTCTCGACTCGACCGGTTTGGGAGCGCTGATCGGCGCGCATCGCCGCACCGCGGAACGCGGGGGGTCGCTTCGCCTGGTCGTGAGCGACGGTCCCATTTCGAGGCTGCTGAATATCACGGGCTTGGTACGCGTTTTCGCGGTTTATCGCAGCCTGGCGGACGCGCGCAACGACCGCGACCGCGTCGTTGGGGCGCTCTAAGCGCCCGCATCGCGCCCGACCGAATACGCTTCGTCGAGCAGCTCAACGATGTGCTTGACCGTCGTGCGATGGCGCGCGTCACGCAAGCCGGCTGCGACCTGAAGCGCACATCCCGGGTTGGCGGTCGCGACGATGGTAGCGGCGGTGCGCTCGATGGCGGCGATCTTGCGGCGCTGCAAACGCAAGGCCATCTCCGGCTGCGTGAGGTTGTAAATCCCGGCGCCGCCGCAGCAGACCGCGCTCTCGTCCATCTCGATGAGTCGCAGACGAGGAATCTTCGCCAGCAGCCGTCGCGGCGCGCCGCTGACGCGTTGAGCGTGCGCCAGATGACACGGCTCCTGGTAGGTCACGGTTGCATCGATCGGACGCGCCGGCGCGGGGAGCTCCATCGCGTCGAGAACCTCGGTCACGTCGCGCACGCGCAGGGAGAAAGATTCGGCGCGGCGCGACCACTCGGGCTGATCCGCAAAGAGCTGGTGATATTCTTTGAGCGCGCTGCCGCAGCCGGCCGCGTTGGTAACGTAGACGTCCGCGCCGCTTCGCTCGAATGCGACGATGTTGCGTTTTGCAAGCTCGCGCCCGAAGTCCATCTCGCCGGCGTGAACTGCAACCGCTCCGCAGCATCCTTGATCGCGCGGAACGACGATCGACAGGCCGGCGCGCTGCAGCATGCGCAACGTAGCCTCGTGAACGGGTGCAAAGACCGCCGACATGACGCAGCCGACGTGAAGGAAGGCGAGCCCCCGCGAACTCGAGGTCTCGATCCGCTGATCCTGCGCTACGAAGAATCGATCGGGGATCGCCGGGGCCAGTTTGGCGGCACGCCCGAGGCCGAAGACTCCGGCCAGCGACGTCAGGCGCGTTCGTTGTGCGAAGCGCAGCAGGCCCGCCGCCGCACGCATCAAGTCGATTCGCGCGAAGAGCGTCTGGAGGAGGAAGCGGCGCAGCGCCCGCGCACGCGGTGTTTCGCCCGGCGCTTGCGCGCGGCGAATCTGGGTTCGCGCAGTTTCGACGAGCTGTCCGTACCGCACGCCCGACGGACAGACCGCTTCGCAGGCCCGGCAATCGAGACATTGAGACATCTGCTCGCGAAAGCCGGCACTCAGCAGGTCGAGCCGCCCCTCGCCGACCGCCTTGATCAGACTAATCCGGCCGCGCGGCCCCGAGGTTTCTGTCATAGTTTCGAGATACGTCGGGCAGGACGGCAGGCACAGGCCGCAGCGAATGCAGGTATCATAGATGGACGGAGAGGGCTGATCGGCTCCGCTGAAGCCCATTAGCGCATGCTCGCTCATCGCAGTACGACTTCGCCCCCTGTGACGCCCCACTCCCACCAAAGAAGACGGAGGACCCGTGAAGGATCGAATCAAGGTCGCAGTAACCGGCGCGGCCGGGCAAATCGGCTATGCGCTGCTCTTTCGCATCGCCTCCGGCCAAATGTTCGGCTCCGACGTAGAGTTGGAGTTGCAGCTGCTCGAACTGGAGCAGGCCCTCGACCCGTTGCGCGGGGTGGTGATGGAGCTTGAGGATTGCGCGTTTCCGTTGCTCAAGAGCGTCCGGTACACGGCCGACGCCGCCGAAGCGATGCTCGACGTGAACTGGGCGGTCCTAGTCGGTGCCGTTCCGCGCAAAGCCGGCATGGAACGCTCCGATCTGCTGCAGATGAACGGCCGGATCTTCACCGAGCAAGGGCGCGCGCTCAACGACCGCGCCGCGGAAGACGTGCGCGTCTTCGTGGTCGGGAATCCCTGCAATACCAACTGCCTGATCGCGATGAACAACGCGCCGAATATTCCCAAGGATCGGTTTTTTGCGATGACGACGCTCGATGAGCTGCGGGCTCGCGCGCAGCTGGCGCGCAAGGCCGGCGTCGACGTAACGCAGATATCCCAGATGACCATTTGGGGGAACCACTCCACAACGCAGTTTCCGGATTTCGCACATGCGAAGATCGGCGGCCGCGCGGCGACCGAAGCGATCCGCGACGAGGACTGGCTGCGCAACGATTTTATCAGAACCGTTCAACAGCGCGGTGCCGAGGTGATCAAGGTGCGGGGCGCATCGTCGGCGGCTTCGGCGGCCAACGCGGCGGTTGCCGGCGTCTACAACCTCACGCACGATACGCCGCCCGGCGAAACGTATTCGGTAGCGCGCTGCTCGAACGGGGAGTATGGCGTGGATCCGGGCCTGGTCTTTTCGTTTCCGTCGCGGACGGAGCAGGGCATCTCGCGCATCGTGGAAGGCTTGGTTCACGACGATTTCGGCCGGGTGAAGATGGAAGAGACCCTCCAGGAGTTGCGCAACGAGCGCGACGCGGTGCGAGCGCTCGAGTTGATACCGGCCTGAGGTCAACGGTCTTGGGACGGACTCGCCGGGCTACGGCACGAATCGCTGCGGACATGACCGGCTCTCAGAAAGGCCAACCGGAACTCGAGCTGGTGCACGTCAACGTCGCCTGCTCGGCGGGCGCGTATAGCGTTGGCTGCGCGCCGTTCTTTCGGTACATCCTGCGCCTGGGCGAGCTGGGGCTGCCGCTTTCGCTGGCCGACCAAGAGGCCGTCGACGTGCTTGCCGCCGTCCCGCACGCGCTCGGCGCCGAGGAGGAGGTTGCCTTCGTTTCGGGCCGCGGCTGGCGCGTCGTACCGGCCAAAGGCGATCTGGATTGGCCGGTCCTGGAGGCGACGCCCGAACGCCTGCGCAGCGCCTTCGAGCGTGCCCGCAGCATCCTGTGGGCGCACGCCGCGCAGTTCCAAGTGACTGCCGGCGAGATGTCGGCGATTGAAGACGAGCTCGACGCCGTCTACGGCGTGCTCATGCGGGCTCAGGCCGCCGGCGTAGCGGTCAACGTTTCCTACGTCGCCTAAGCCGTAGTTCGCGGATGATCCTCTGCGAGTTCCCGCTGCGCGGCGCGGGCGGCGAGCCGATTTCGTTCGCGCGCACGGTGCATTCGCACGGTTGCGCGCGTTTGCCGCCCGCGTCGGTGGAGGCGGAGCCGCTCGTCTATCGGCGTTCGCTTCGGTTGGAGGGACGCGTTGTCGAGGTCGCAACCAGCGTGGCCGGCGGCCGGCTCGTCGCGGAAGCGAACCGCCCGCTCAACGCGCGCAGCGTCGAGTGCGTGCGCGCCGTCATCGCGCGCATGTTCCGTTTGGACGAAGATCTGTCGGCGTTCTACGCGCGGATTGCGGGCGACGCGCGTCTGGAGTGGGCTGCCCAGGGGGCGGGACGCATCTTGGCGAGCCCGACCGTCTTCGAGGACGCCGTCAAGACGATCTGCACGACCAACTGCAGCTGGTCGGCAACCATCCGAATGACGCAGGCCTGCGTCGATCTTGGCGGCGGCGCCTTTCCGGAGGCGGTGCTGCTGGCGAAGACGCCGACGGCGTGGTATCGCGACGTCGCGCGCATGGGCTATCGCGGACCCTACATCCGAGCGATCGCCGATGACGTCGCCGGCGGCCGGCTCGATCTCGAGTCGCTGCGGCCCTCGGCGCAACGGCCGGACGAAGAAGTTGAAGCCGCGTTGCTCGCGTTGCCGGGGATCGGTCCGTACGGCGCCGCGCACGTCATGCAGATCTTGGGGCGCCATCGGCGTCTCGTCCTCGACTCTTGGACGCGCCCGAAGTACCGGCGCCTAACGGGCATGAAGCAGGCCGCTGACTCGACGATTCGCCGAGCGTTTGCGCGTTACGGCGAGTATGCGGGGCTGGCATTCTGGCTCTACCTCACACGCGACTGGCTCTGACCGGACGGGCCGCCTAACTCCGCCGGGCAATACGAGCGAAGTCTCAAAAAAACCTCAAATAAAGGACGGCAGAGCCGTTACGGAGCGCAGGGAGGCAGGCCCTCGTAGGTTAACAATCTAGCAACCGGGAGCTGCCAACCGGCATCGTATCGGCGTTTCCAAACCGATGCGACACTTTCATGAAAGAGATGGAGCTATTTCCTATATGAACATTCTAACTACGGCCAAGTACGCCATCGGCGTGACTGCAGCCGTCGCCCTGTTTGCCGGTTGCAGCGGCGGGTCGCCGTCGGCACCGGGAACGACCGGAATGACGCCGAGCACGGGACATGGCGCGCGGGCGTTGCCGCCGATGCTGCTGCGCCGCATGACCAACGCGCTCGGCCTCGCGCCCGTGATCCGCGCGACCCATCAGAAATCGTGGATGTCGCCGGAAGCCAAAAAGGACCGGCCGTTACTCTACACCTCCAACCAGGAAGAGAACAACGTGATCGTCTACGCCTTCAAGGGGAAGAACGGCAAGGTCATCGGGACGTTGACCGACGATATGGCTGCCCCATATGGCGACTGCAGCGACACCAAAGGCAACGTGTATATCGTCAACGACGAGGACGATTCGCCCGTCGTCGTCTTCGCGCACGGAGCCAGCACTCCAACCACGACGCTCAGCAACGATTATGGAGAGGGGATCGGCTGCGCGTACGATCCGACGACCGGAAACCTGGCCGTCTCGAACTTCGCCGGCTCGGACAGCGGTTACGGCGACGTCGTGATCTACGCCAACGCTTCGGGCAGCGGAACCGTGTACTCAGTTGCTGACACGTATCTCTGGGGCCCGGCGTACGATAACAACGGCAACCTATTCGTCGAAGGCGAGAACATCGACACCGGCGCTAAGCCGCTGCTCGAGATGCCCAAAGGAAGCACGACCTTCACCACGATCTCGCTGCCGTTCACGATCGACTTTCCCGCGTCGGCCTATTGGGACGGACAGTACGTCGGCGTTGGCGATCAGGAGTACGAGGGCAACTTCACGACCGGTATCTACCGCGTGACGATCTCGGGCTCGACGGCGACGCTCGTGAGCCAGACCGACTACGAAGACAACTGCTATGAGACCTACAACGACGTCGTCCAGGGCGTCATCTACCAGCGCAAGTTCGTGGGCGGCAACCTGTTCTGCAGTGATGCAGGCGACTATCGCATCGACTACTGGAACTATGCGAATGGCGGTGATCCGCTGCGCTACATCAACGGTGCAGAGAGCGAGAACACCTCGTTCGGTCAAGCCGTCTCGCCGTAATACCAGGTTAACGGGTTCGCAACCCAAGCGGGTCCGCTTCGGCGGGCCCGCTTTCTTTCTGGCGGGCCGGGAGCACGCAGGCCTTCGCAGGCGCATGGCTAAATAGCACAAACAAATATTTGCGCTACTAATGAAGGAGAGGGCGATGCCCAAGAACGCCGTCCGAGCCGCGCGACCCGACCGCCGCGTCCACGAATGGCATCCGGTCGATCCGCTGATCGCCGAGTTCGTCGTCTATTTGACGATGGAGCTCAAACGCGGCCCGCGGACGGCCCGCGAGTACGCGCGCGACGTGGAGATCCTGGGAGCGTTTCTCGCGAATCGCCCGGCCGCCGCGGCCGACGGGCGGCCGTACCGCGGTCCGTTCGGCGAGCTCTTCGCGGATGCACGTCTCTCGTCGCTGCGCAAGTACCTGATCGAGCTCGGCACGCGGGAGTACGGGGCGGCCGGCATCCGGCGCAAGCTGGCGGTGATGCGGCGTTTCTTCGCGTTCTTGAAGCGCGAAGGGCATCGGCCCGACAACCCGGCGCTGGAGATCCAGAACATCCGGCTCCCCAAACGCCTCCCCAAGGCACTGCCGGTGCGCGACGTCATGCGCCTGCTCGGGACGCGCCCGCCCGCCGGCGAACCCGACGCGCGCCGGCGGCGCGACGTGGCGATCCTGGAGCTGCTCTATGCCAGCGGCATTCGTCGCGCAGAGCTGATTGGGATCGACGTGGCCGACGTCGACTTCGAGACGCGAACCATCCGCGTGATCGGAAAGGGCAACAAGCAACGCACCGTGTTCTTTAACCAGGCCACCGCAGATGCGCTGCAAGCCTACCTTGCCGTCCGCCCCGCCAGCCCCGACGGCGCGCTGTTCGTCAGCCGGCAGCGCCGGCGCCTGAGCTATCAGCAGTTGGGCAAGATCTTCGCGACCTACGTCAAGCTGAGCGGTTTGGAGGGGAAGATTACGCCGCACACGATGCGTCATTCGGTGGCGACGCACTTGCACAAAAGCGGCGTCGACCTGATGACGATCAAAGAGTTTCTCGGACACGCGAGCGTACAAACGACGCAGATCTACGCCGAGATGACGCTCGATCACGTCCGGCGCAGCTACGACGCGCACCACCCGCGCGACAAGGCGTTGCGCGATGCTAGTGGCGAGGACAAGTGATGATCCACGCGGTGAGCTCGAGCTTCTTGTCAATCGCCGTATCGTCGTCATGCGCGGCGCCTCGACACGTTTTCGCGAGAAACTCCGCCCGTCGCACGCCGTACTCCACGTCGACGACGAGGCGGCCGGTTCGCGTATAGACACGAAATTGGTCGCACCATCCTTGAACGTAACACTGCTCGAGAACGGCGAAATCGAAGAACTTAGATAGCTCTTTGACCTGATTGTTGTCGTTCTTTTGGTCGACCGTGAGGCCGCGCGCATGAACCGCGCGCGCGACCCACTCATCGTAGGTGAGCTGTTCGGCCGCGGTGAGCGGGAAGCCGGTGTCGTTCTGGTAGCCATCGATGTTGTCGGGGTCGACACCGTCGAAGCCCTTGCGCCGGCAAAGGTCAAACCGCGCGCCCATGATCGGCTCGAGGATCGATCGCGCACGAATGTCGAGCCAGCGTTCGCCCGGCCAGGGTCCGTCCCGCTTTCCCAGCACGCGCTTGGGGAACTGCCCGGCGTCGCGGCGCCAGTTCTCCCACGTGCCGACGTCCATGTAACAGATGACGCGCCGCCCCATTCGATGCAGCTGGGCCACGACCGCCGGGGGCGTCTGGAAACCGTCGAGATCGTAGATCGCGGCCGGGACGTGCAGATCGAGTCTGCCGTCGTATTGAATCTGGTAGCTCGTGCCGGGCTGCGGAATCCAGCGAACCACGGGAGGCGCCGCCGGAGCCGTGAGGCTCGCCGGGGGCGCGGGCATGCCGCCGCCGCATCCCGCCAGGACGAAAGCAATGATGGTTCGTACGGTGCGGGTTGCCATGTCGAGACCGCTCCTTCTTCTGCTTCTTCTCCTGTCCGCCGGATGTTCCAGCCAGACGCCCTACGCGACGACGATCGGCCTCTTGAAGCCTGGCGCAACGCTGGAGGTTCGCGTCGCCTCGGCGACGGTGAACGCCTTCCAGCCCTCCGCCGGTCAGTCGCGCCGCGCCTTTACCATCTCGGCCACCGCGCTGGCCAAGCAAACGCCGGCGGCGCCGAGGTTGCGGCCCGTCGCGCACGGGGTGATCGTCGAGGCTCCGGCGCCGCTGGCGTCGCTCCTAGTGCGCGTCCCCGACGGCGTTACTCTGGCGATCGAATCGCAGCAGGGCGACGTGAACGTAACCGACATCGGCGGCAGCGCCCGCATCGTCGCCCGGCACGGCGACGTCAAGGTGATGCTGCCCGGTTACGCACAGGCGGCCGTCGGCCAAGGGAACCTCTCGGTAACGATGGGCTCGACGGACTGGCCGGGAACGCTGCACTTTTCGACCCAGAGCGGCAACATCGAGGTGTGGGTCATCGCCAAAGCGGCGTTCAACGTTCGCCTCCACACCGACAACGGCTCGCTCTTTACCGATTTCGGGCTGCAGGGGACCTCGCAAGGCCGCTCGGAAACGATCGTGGGAAGCGTCAACGGCGGCGGCGGACACGGCATCGACGTCGAGGCCTCGACCGGTACGATTCGCTTGCTGCGTCTAACCCCGCAGCCGTGAACGCGTCAGCAGCGCTTCCCGTGCTTTGACCAGTCGCACCATCGCGTCGTTGTACGGCGTTGGCGTCGCGGTGCGACGGCCGAATGCGACGACCGCGCCGTTGATGTGATCGATCTCGCTGGGGTGCCCCGACTCGAGATCGTAGGCCATCGAGCTCTTCGCATCCGCGCCGAGCGCGATCACCTCGGTAACGTATTGCCAAGGATTGACGAACGGAAGGTTGATCTTCAGCGCGGCGGCGACGTTGGCGGTCTCTTCCGCGACGGCTTCGGCAAGATGAGCCGCGTTCGGATCCTTGGGGATATCGCCGGCATTGCAGTCGAGCAGGGCCGAGAGTGCATTGACCGCAGCATTCGCGACCAGCTTCCCCCACAGATGGGGACGAATGTCGTACACGACCGAGGCGCGCAGACCGCTGCGATTGAGCAGCTCGGCCACGGTGCGCGAGGTGCTCGGCGACGCACCGGCGGAGCCGATGATCGTGTTGCCCGCTTCGGAGCTGCGAACGTCACCCGGCGCGATCGTTTGCGATGATTCGGTCGTGATTCCGAGAATGACGGGCACCGCGCCGCCGAGGGCCGTCTTGATCGCATCTTCGTTGCCGACGCCGTTCTGCAGCGAGATGATCGGTGCGGCAGGATCGAGCTCGCCGGCGAACGCGCGCAGCGCTCGCAGCGTGTCGACTGCTTTCACGAAAAGAAAGAGCACCTGCGAGCCGAACAGGTCACGCGCGTGGCGCGCGACCGCGACCGCGCGCGCCGGCCCGCCGTTCACCCGCAAACCATTGCGCGCGACGGCTTCGGCGACGGTTGCATTGTCGTCGAGCATCGTGACGTCGGCCAAGGCGGCGAGGTGGAATCCGAAGAGCGTCCCCATGGCGCCCGCCCCGATGATGCCGACGCGCGGTTTCGCGGCTTCCACGAGCTTAAAACTGGTATTGCAGGCCGAAGGTGTTGCGGCGCGCTGCGTGGTTGATGTCACGCTGACCGAAGAAGAGCGACGTACCGGGCAAGATGCGGAGGTTGCCGTAGAGGTCGATCATCGGATAGGTGAGATCGTAGACGCGCGTCTCGAGGCCGAAACCCCGCAGCGGCTGGTACGCGCCGAGCACGCCGATCTGCGAATAGAGCACGCCGGCTCCGATGTGAAAGTTGCCGTTGTTCTGCTCGAGCAGCGCATTCCAGGTGGTCTGGCTTCCGATGGCGTTGGCACCGAACATCAAGCTGGTGGTGCCGTGTGGAAGCACGATCACGTTGATGTCGCCGAGCGGACCCTGGCTCGCAGGGAGCACCGAGTTGAAGGTCGTGACGTGTTGGGGCGAGAGGCCGCTCAGACGGACCTGAATGTTCACGAGGTTGCGCGCCAGCGCGCCGAGCTTGCCCTGGAGGTTCGCGCGCGCTTGGGGCGAGATGCCGCCGCCCGGCGTGCTCCCCGGAGCCGGGGACCCAACCGGAAACGGCGTGCTCCCCGGCACGGTCGGCGGCGCCGGCGTTGCGCCGGTATCCACGCCGTAGACGTGACTGGTGCCGCCGAGCTCGCCCAGCAGCGAGTTCGCCTTTTGCAGCACGGCATCGAGATTCGCGATCGTGTCGCGCATCTGTGCCTGCGTCTGCGGGTTGCCGGTGACGGTGCGCAGATCCTTGGTGAGGTCGGCCAACGTCTGCGTCGTATCGGCAATGCTCTGCGTCGTGGCCAGCACGTTGGCCTTGAGTTGGGGATCGGTAGCAAGGCTCTCGAGCGCCGTCATCGAGTGATTGAGCGCGACGGCAGTTGAGTTGAACTGATCGAGCAGCGCGCTGAGCTTCCTGGAATCCATCGTCGCCGCGGTGTTCAGCGTTGCCGAGAGCTGCGCGACGTTTACCGACGCCGTGCCGAGATTCATTTGCAGGCTAGAACCGAGAGCCAACAGTTCGCGCGAGAGCTGTTGCACCGATGCTTTGGTCGTGAGCGTGAGCGCGTTGGCGTTGTTCAAGGTCGTTTGCAGGGTCGCGAGCAGCTTGGGCGTGCGCGCTTGCAACATCGACATGACGTCTCCGAAACGTTTGAGCTGCCCCTGCCCCTGCTCCAACAGATCGGCGATCGAGGTCGCGTTGATGCCTTGCGGCTGCTCGGCTACCGGGAGCACTTGACGCGGCAGCAGCGGAACGGGCGGCTTCTGGCGCGGGGGCACGATGACGAGCGACGGCGATCCGGTCAGCGGCGCTTCGATGACAAAGCGAGAGGCGGCCGGGATGTCTATGTCGCGGTTGATGGCCAGAATCACGTCCACCGTGTTGTCCGGCAGTAAGTCGATCGTGTCGACCGAGCCGACGGTGACGCCGCTGAAATAGACCAGTGCCCCAGGCGTAAGGCCGGCGGCCGATTGGAAGTGAACGCCGACTCGGTAGCCGGTGTGGCGCGTCCCGAAGTCGGTAATGACGTAGAAAACTCCAAACAGCAGCAGCAACGCGATGATCGCGAACGCGCCGACCTGTGCCTGCCTCGTCATATGCCGTGCGTATTAGGCTCTCGCCGCGTGAGTGCCTCCCCTAGGGAACCTCTGAAACATTCGCTAGATGGGGATTGGCCCAACTTCGGAGCCCTGAAGAAATTGCTGTACGATCGGGTTCGTAGAGCTGCGAATGCTCTCGGCGGTATCGCAGGCGATAATTGCGCCCTCGAAAAGCATGGCGATGTAGTCGGCCATCGCAAAGATCGACGGTAGATCGTGCGAGATGACGACCGCCGTACCGTGGAGCTTTTGCCGAAGCTTGAGGATCGTATCGGTGATGAGGTTCGTCACGATCGGATCCAGGCCGGTGGTCGGTTCGTCGTAAAGAACGAGATCCGGGCGCGTTACGATCGCGCGCGCGAAGCCCGCTCGTTTGAGCATTCCGCCGGAGAGCTCGTTTGGAAGGTTATCGTACGTATGCGCGAGTCCGACGCTATCAAGCGCATCCAGCACGGTCTTGCGAATCTCTGCCTCCGAGAGCTTGGTGTGCTCGCGTAACGGCAGCGCGACGTTCTCGCCCACGGTCAGACTGTCGAGCAGCGCGGAGAACTGGAACGAGAGGCTGATCTTCTGGCGCACGCGGTTGAGCTGCTCTTCATTCATGTGGCAGATGTCCTCGCCGCGCACGTAAACGTGGCCTTCGCTCGGAAGAAGCAGACCGTCGAGCAAGCGAAGGATGGTCGACTTCCCGGCTCCCGATAGACCGATCACGCAGGTGATCGCGCCTTCGGCGACGTCAAAGGAGAGGTTCTTGAGCACGACCTTGTCGCCGAAAGCAAGCGTCGCATTGTCGATCCGCGCGATTACCTTGCGAGCGTCTTGGTTCATTGTCCGCCGAAGAGCAAGAACGAGAGGAAGAAGTTCGATACGAAGATCAGGATAATGGCAAGGACCACGGCAAACGTCGTCGAGCGGCCCACGCCGGCGGCGCCGCCGCGCGTGGAGAGCCCCTGGTAGGCGCCGACCATCACGATGATGACGGCGAAGACGAACGACTTAAGCAGTCCCTTGATCACGTCGGACATATCGATGCTTTGGCGCACCGAAGAAATAAACGAATCGTAGGAGATGTGTGCGTAAGCCTGTGCGATATACATGCCGCCGAGGATGGAGACCACGTCCGCGAAGATCGTCAGCAGCGGAAGCATGAAGAGCAATGCCACCAGACGCGGCACTACCAGAAATCGCGCGGGTTCCAGGCCCATCGAGCGCAGCGCTTCGATCTGCTCGGTAACGACCATGGAGCCGAGCTCGGCGGCGATCGCGGCGCCCACGCGGCCGGCAACGACGACGGCGGTCAACATCGGGCCCAGCTCGCGCACCGAGCCGTACGCGACCGCACCGCCGACGATGTTTTCGAATCCATAGGCAACCGCTGATTGCGCCGACTCGAGTGAGATCACGGCGCCCGTGAAGAGCGAGGTCAGCGTCACGATCACCAGCGACTGGACGCCGAGCAAGGCGCACTGCGAGATCGTTTCGCCGACTCGAATTCGCAGTCGTGCCATAAAGCCGACGGTCTCGGCCGAGAGGATCGTCAAACCGCCCGCATATTCGAAGAAGTTCGTCGTCGCCTGGCCGACGCGGTCGAGCAGTCTCACGGCGACTCTCGCAGCGCTTCGATGCTCTGCAGAACCGATTGGGTCGCCTCGATTCGCTTGACGGCGACTCCGCGCTCGGCGCTCAGATTGAACGTCACTTGATTGGCCTGCTCGAGGCGCCGATCGACGTCGCGCAGATGGGCGCGCGCCTCGGTCGCAAACTCACCGAAGTAGCGGCGGGCCGCCGCGAGGTAGGCGCTGCGCGTTTCCTCTGCGACCTCGCCGTCGCGCAGCGAACTCTCGATGACGCTTTGTGCGCGCTTCATCACCCGATCGGTGATATGGAAGGCGCCGATGCGCTCCGCCAAGATGCGCAGCCGGTCGTCAATCGGCATGAACCGGCAACGCGGCGTCGAGCGAGGCGCTTTGCAATGCGAAGAGGCTTTGGATGCCATTCTCGGCGAGC
>JASHXG010000165.1 GCA_030043675.1 Vulcanimicrobiota bacterium | reverse complement strand
GTCTCTCTGCGCGAGTCGATGCTGGCCGAGGCGCTTCGGATGGGCGACGACGTCGTCCGGGTCAGCAAAGAGATCTGCGGCCCGAAAGGTCTGTTCGGGGCGTTTTGCATCGAAACGATCATTACGCCCGACATGCAATATTACGTCATGGAGATATCGGCCCGCATCGTGGCCGGAACGAATCTCTTCATCGACGGGTCGCCGTACTCGTATCTCAACTACTCGGAGCCGATGTCGACCGGCCGGCGCATCGCGCGGGAGCTGAAAAACGCGCTGCTTACCAATAATCTTCGCCTCGTCCTGGATGATTCGAGTGTCTTGTAAGCGGCTTGCTGCAGCCCTCGTCGCGAGCCTGTTCGCGTTCGCACCCGCCGCGGCACCGGCCGCCTACATGGCCGACCCAGTCGCCCTCTACCAACAGATGAAGGACGCCTATGCGAAGGGCACGGCGGCCGGCTGGGATTTCCGCTCCGAGCTGGTCTACTTCTCGACCATCGTCAACGCCGGTCGAGCCTACTCGCTGCAATATCCCGACGATCCCAACTATGCGTTGCTCGCAGGGCTAACCGTTCAGATCGGCACCGGAACGCACTACAACCCGCTGACCAACCACGATGCTGCGTCGTGGTGGGTGCGCGAAGCCTCGAACTACGTCATCGATCACGCGCAGGACCCGACCGCGGTTTCGCAAGCGCGCGTGCTGGTCGATCGCGTGAACGCCGAAGAAGAGGACCCAAATCTCTTGGCGCAATACGCCGACGAGGACGCGACCGCGACGCTAAAGACCTACCCGGGGCAGATCGACGCGCTGCTGATTCAGGTCGAAGCCGATTGGCGCGGCTGGCTGTTGACACGCGACCCGAAGTACCGCTCGCTGGCGCTGGCGCGCGCCGCGGCGCCGGACTTTCCGGTCGCGCACCTGCCCACCGATTGGGGAAACGAGCTGGTCAACCTTGCCGACGGCGCCTCGACCGACCGTGGCTTCACCGCCGCCGACGTGAAGAACGCGCAAATCTTCCTGGCGCGGCTCAAGGCGGTTGACCCGATCCGCGTCATCACGACCGTCAACGCGGTACCGCACGACGTCTACCTGACCACTCTGGCGCCCGCCGACGAATACTTCGGCCACATGGGCATGTCCATTCTCGAGATCGAGAATCGCCTCAAGCACATCAACTTCATGCTCGATTACAAGTATGGCAATCTCGAAAGCTCGGAAACCGTCAACGTGGCCGACTCGCTGGTTTCGATGCAAGAGGTTTACCCGCGCGATCGCGATCTGCCGATGCTGTTCTACTGGACCTACACGACTTTGCGCCGCATGACCGATGCGGCCGCGGTGCGGACGGCTAAGAAGATCAAAGGCATTCTCACGGTCGAGTACCAAGACAGCCCACAAGCCAGAAAACTGTTGCCCGAGTAAGGCGGGAGGTGCGACGTGGACCCCGTTATTGCGGATCGTCTGCAGTTTGCCTTCACCGTGATGTTTCACTACCTCTTTCCGATCGCAACGATCGGGCTGGCGCCGTTCGTGGCCGTCTATACCTGGAAGGCCGCGCGCACCGGCGACGAAGAGACGGCTCGCATCGCGCGGTTCTGGACCCGGATTTTTGCAATCAACTTCGCGGCCGGCGTGGTGACCGGCATTCCCATGCAGTTCCAGTTTGGCACGAACTGGGCCGTCTTTTCGCGACGCAGCGGACCTCTGATCGCACAGCCGCTGGCGATGGAGAGCATGTTCGCGTTCTTCCTCGAATCGGTTTTCTTGGGAATACTGCTCTACCGGCGCGAGCGGGCCCCGACGATGCTCACCGCGTGGTCGGCCGTATTGGTCTGCGCCGGCGCATGGGCTTCCGGCTTTTTCATCATTACGGCCAACGCATGGATGCAGCATCCGGTCGGCTACAGCATCGCGCCCGACGGAACGATCCGGTTGGTGAACATTTGGGCGGTGCTCTTCTCGCCCTTCGCGCTCTGGCAATCCGCGCACGTCCTGACGGGCGCGCTGCTGGCCGGGGGATTCATCGTCGCCGGAATCGGCGCATACTATCTGCTATCGCAGCGCGAGCCGCAGATCGGGCGCCGATTCGTGCGCGCCGGCTGTATCGTCGGCTTCGTCTGTTCGATGCTGATAGTATTTCCGACCGGCGACGAGAACGGACGAGACGTCACCACGTATGAGCCGGTGAAGCTGGCGGCGATGGAAGGCCTCTTTGCCTCCGAAAAAGGCGCGCCGCTTGCGATCATCGGCATGCCGGACACCTCAAAAAACGATCTAATCGATCCGATCTTCGTGCCGCAGATTCTGAGCATTCTCGCCTATGGCAATCCCGACGCCAACGTCAAGGGTTTGCGCGCTTACGCTCACGGGCTATGGCCGCCGGTCGAGCTCACCTATTACGCCTATCACGTGATGGTCGGCCTTGGCACGATCTTCATGGGCGTCTACGCCATCGCCGTGCTGCTCTTGTTTCGGGACCGTTTGTTCAGCGTGCCGCTGATGCTCTGGGCGCTGATGCTGTTGATGCCGTTTCCGTACATCGCCAACGAAGCCGGCTGGGTGGTGAGCGAGGTTGGACGCCAGCCGTGGATCATCTACGGCATCATGCGAACGACCGAGGGAGTCTCGCCGAACGTCGCTAGCGGCGAGACGCTCTTTACGCTGATCGGTTTTGCGGGGATGTACTTTCTGCTCGGTGTGCTCTTCTTGTTGCTGGTTCTGCGGGAGATCGCGATCGGGCCGTCGGGTGCGGAGCAGGCAGCGCGTCCTTCGACCCCGCTCAGGATGACCGGAGATGGTGGCGCATGAGTGTTGCGGCATTCGTGGTGATCGCCTTCATGCTGACGATGTACGTGCTGCTGGATGGTTACGACCTCGGCGTAGCGGCGATCGCCCCGCTCATCGGCCGCACCGAGCGAGAACGTGACGCCGTTCTCGCCAGCATCGGGCCGTTCTGGAACGGTAACGAGGTGTGGCTCGTCGCAAGCGTTGCTGCACTCTTCGCGCTCTTTCCCGAGGTCTATGCCTCTGCGTTCTCGGGATTTTATCTGCCCTTCGTGGTTGCCCTCTGGCTCCTAATGTTCCGCGGGCTCGCGCTCGAGCTCCGCCGTCACCTGCCGTCGGAGCTCTGGCGCCAGTTCTGGGACGCGGCGCTGTCGTTTTCGAGTGCGCTGCTGATCGTCACGTTTGGGGTAGCGCTGGGGAATCTGTTGCGTGGTTTGCCGCTCAACGCCGCCGGATATTTTCAAGGGACGTTTGACGACCTGCTCAATCCATACGCGCTGCTGGTCGCGGTGTTCGCGCTGGTGACCTTGGGTCAGCACGGTGCGGCGTTTGTTCTGATGCGGGTCGAAGGCGGGCCGGCCGCGCTGGCGACGCGCTTGCTGGACCGATCGTGGTGGGTCGTCCTGATTCTTTATGCCGGCGTAACGGCGTTGACGCTCGTCGTTCACGGCCTGCCGGCGCGAGGGGGCTGGCTCCTCGTGCTGCCCGTTCTGTCGCTGAGCGCGCTCACCGCGCTGCGCGTCTCTCTGAAGCAGGGGCGTCCCGGGGCGGCCTTTACCATGTCCTCGGTATTTCTGGCGACGCTCTTGGTGGCAACCGCGGGAACGATCTATCCATACATTCTGCCCGCATTTCCGCCCGGCCGAGGCGGCATCTCGATCTTCGCAGCGGCGCCTTCGTCGCTGGCGGTCGCGTCGGCACTGGGCGTGACGATTCTCGGCAGCATCCTCGTGCTGCTGTACAGCTCGGTAGTCTGGAAGCGCATGGCGGGTAAGATTCGCGTCGAATGACGCGGCGATGACCGATTCAGTCGCGCGCGCGCTCGCGACCTACGATCGCTCGCGTCTGACGCTGTGCTCGATCGGAAGCCACTCGGCGTTGGAGGTGGCCGCCGGCGCGCGGGCGCAAGGGCTGCGCAATCTGATCGTTACCGCCCAGGGGCGCGAGCGTACGTACGCTGAGTACTTCGCGCGC
>JASHXG010000164.1 GCA_030043675.1 Vulcanimicrobiota bacterium | reverse complement strand
TCACGCTCGAACATCTTCCGAACCTGGGCTTGTGCTATTACGCCGGATTGCTGCACGAGGGCGACTACAACGAGCTCAACCTGCCGCCGTTCACGACGCTGCGCGCCGGCATCGGCTGGCGGACACGCGACTACGAGATCATGCTCGCGGGCGAGAACCTCACGAACACGAATAACTTTCTGATCACCCAACAGCAGGGCGGTGTGCCGTACGGCGCGGTGCCGGCGGCGATTTTACCGAACGCCTACCCTTTGCCGGGGCGCCAGATTACGCTCATCCTCACCCATCGGACGCAGTGACGCTGAAGGTAGGGATGGCGAGGTCGCCGACCCACCAGCGGCGCGTGCCGGAGTCGAGATGGACGTGATCGCTGTAGTAGCCCATGCCGCCCGATGCCGCGCGGTACCAGCATGCGTCGAAGAGATCGCGCATCGACACGCCGGGAACGTACATGTCGGCGGCCTTCGCGTAGAGATGCATGCTGTTGCGGGCCGCGTTCTCGAGGGCTTCGTTGGTCTGCAATGTACGAAAACCGCTCGTGATCACCAAGGGCGCAAGGATTCCGTGCAGGAGCAGCGATTGCTGCACTTCCCAGAGTGCCTCTACCTCGACGATGTCGATCCGCACGTAGCCTTGCGCCGAAGGTACGTTGCGATCGCGCATGAGCCAGCAGATCTCGCGATAGCCCGGCTCGTAGACGCTCTTCCCGTCAATGCAGAACGGGGCTTGGACTTCATCCCCGTAGCCCTGACGGCGCAGCCACAGGATCCGGCGCGTGCCGTTTGGCACCGCTGCCGCAACCGCGCGCGGCGACATGCCGGCCAGAGCGGCGGCGGTCAACGCGGTCAAGAAATCAGGGCGTCGCATAGACCGGTCTTTTAATGGCTGCCGTTGCGAACTTGGGCTCGCCAGCGGCGAATGCCGCGCTCGATGAACTTGCGGTCGGCGGTATCGCTCTGCCATTCCTTCGAGAACTCGGCGCCGTCGCTATGCGGCCGGTTGTGCTCGGGCAGGTCGGAGAAGCGAATGCGCATCGGAATGCGGACCCCTTCGCTGGACACGATCGCCTGCTGCGTCGGCAGGCTGGGCAGCGCCAACAGCATCTCGCGCGCGACGTCGGGGAGCGTTCGCGCGATGAAGTTTTGATCGGTCTCGCTTCCCAGACGCAGCGCGAAGACGGTGCCGCACTGCGAGAGCGCCGGCAGCGACAGCTCGGAGGGGCGCTGCGTGATGAGCGCGAGCGAGATGCCGTATTTTCGGCCCTCTTTTGCGATCTGCGTGATGATGCGCACCGTCTGCGCGAAGCCGAAGCGCTCGTCGGCCGGCACGTAGCGATGCGCCTCTTCGCACGCCAGGAGCAGCGGCGGCATCTTCTCCTGTTCGCACCAGATGCTGAAGTCGAAGATCACGCGGCTGAGCGTCGAGACGATCACGTCGGCGATCTCCGACGGCGCGCCCGAGAGGTCGACGATCGTGAGCGGCTTGCGGTTCACCGGAATTCGCAACAAGCGGCCGACGATGTCGACCAAGATGTCTTCTTCCGATGAGAACAAAAAGTCGAAACGGCGGTCGCTGCGCAGCGACTCGATGCGCGCGCGCAGGCGCAGATAGGGAATCGAGGTATCCGGCTTGCCTAGGCGGCCCATCTCGTCGTTGATGAAGCGCAAGAGCTCGTGCGTGCGGTAGGGGACCGGCGTGTCGACGGTAATCGCCGAACCGAAGTGCCCGTGTCGTTCGTACTGGCGCCGCGCCCAAGTAATCGCGTCGTTGAGAATCAGCGCCTGCGATTTCTGTTCGCTCTCCGAGCCGCTGCGGATCAAGACGCGCGCGGCCTCCTCAAAGTTCAGCAGCCAGAGCGGTAGTTGCAGGTTGTCACTGCTGATGACGTCCGCGAGATCGCCGAAGGCGCGGGCGTACTCATTGTGCGGATCGAGCAGAACGACGTGCGCGTTGGGGTGCCTGGCGAGAATCGCCGAGAGGATCAGGGTGAGCGCGCAGGATTTGCCCGAGCCGGTGGTGCCGAGAATCGCAAAATGCTTCCCGAGGAGGTCGTCGGTTTGGATCAGCGCCGGCCGCTTCGAATCCTGATAGAGGGTTCCGACGTTGATGGTTGCGGCCGACGGATCGCCGTAGACGGCGCGCAAGTCCAACGCGTTGGTCGTGAAGACCGATTCACCCGGAACCGGATGCATCGAAACGCCGCGGCTGAAGCTTACGCCCGAGCCATTTCTCGAGATGAGCTCGCCGAGGAGATCGACGACCAGGACGTGCCCGTCTTGCGCCTGGGCGCGGTCGGATTGCACCCGGCTGACGCAGGCGACGACATCGCGCTCGCCGTTCGAAGCCTTCAGCATCGCTCCGACGCGCACCGAATCGCCGGACGATGAGTCACCGTCGATCCTGATGGTCATTTCGGCGCCGGCGACGGTCAAAACACGACCGACGGGCTGATCTTTAAGCTCAACCATTCACGATTCTCAGAATTAGGTATCGGCGCGTCTCGTAGCAAAAAGAAGCCCGGCGCTTCTCCCCGTCTTCGACCGCCGGGCTGGCGACCCTGCGCCGGCTTGGTTTAGCCCTACGGAGGTTCTGAATCGACGTTGCTCGCCGCACTGCTGCTCAT
>JASHXG010000163.1 GCA_030043675.1 Vulcanimicrobiota bacterium | reverse complement strand
CACATTGGTCTAATGCCCCGCCATGCCGGGGCGACAAGCGCGGCAGGACCCGGTTGCACTATTATTTTTAATAATGTACAATCTATCAGCATCGCGAAATCGCGCGCCCGGCGCTACCATATCCATACAGAGAGGTTTGATCGCATGAGCACTTACCGAGCCCCCTTGCGCGACATGCAGTTTGCCTTGCGCGAACTCGCCGGCATCGAAGAGGTCGCGAAGCTTCCCGGTTGTGAGGAGACCCTCGACGTCCTCGATTCGGTTCTCGATGAGGCGGCGTCGTTTGCAGCCGGCGTGCTGGATCCGCTGAACCGCAGCGGCGACAAGGAGGGCTGCGCCTGGAACGCCGGCGAGGTGAAGACGCCTGCCGGCTTCAAGGAGGCGTACAAGAAGTTTGCGGACGCCGGCTGGATCGGCTTGCCGGTGCCGGCCGAGTACGGGGGACAGGGCTTACCGCAGATTCTGCTTGGGCCGACGCTCGAGATGTGGAACGCCGCGAACATCGGCTTTGCGAATGGGCCCCTGCTCAACCAGGGGGCGATCGAGGCGATCGAGCTGGTGGGCTCGGACGAGCAGAAGCAGCGTTTCATCCCCAATCTCGTCTCGGGCAAATGGACCGGCACGATGTGTCTGACGGAACCCCAAGCTGGTTCGGATCTCGCGCAGGTCCGCGCTCGCGCCGTTCCGGCAGGCGATCACTACCTGCTCAGCGGGACGAAGATCTTCATCACCTTCGGCGAGCACGACATGGCCGAGAACATCATCCACCTGGTGCTGGCGCGTCTGCCCGACGCTCCTGAAGGGACTAAAGGCATCTCCCTCTTCATCGTGCCGAAGTTTCTCGTCAACGCCGACGGCACGCTCGGCGAGCGCAACGACGTCGTCTGCGCGAGCATCGAACACAAGCTCGGCATCAACGCCAACCCGACGTGCACGCTCAACTATGGCGAGAAGGGTCAAGGAGCCGTCGGCTATCTGGTCGGCGAGCCGAATCGCGGTCTCGAGTACATGTTCATCATGATGAACGCGGCGCGCTTCTCGGTCGGCGTGCAAGGGCTCGCGCTCGCCGATCGCGCTTATCAGAGCGCGCTGGAATATGCCAAGGAGCGGGTGCAAGGGCGCGACGTCAAGCCCGGCTCGCGAACGCCCGAGCCGATCGTCAAGCATCCCGACGTCCGGCGAATGCTGATGTCCCAGAAAGCGACGATCGAGGCGATGCGGGCGCTGGCGTACGTCACGGCGGCCTCGCTCGATTACGCGCAGCGTCATCCGGACGAGCGCGTCCGCAAGGAGCACAAGGCCTTCGTCGAGCTCATGATCCCGGTCGTCAAAGGCTGGTGCACCGACAGCGCGGTGGAGCTCTGCTCGACGGCGCTGCAGATTTTCGGCGGCATGGGCTATATCGAGGAGACCGGGATCGCACAGCAGTATCGCGACGTGCGCATCACGACGATCTACGAAGGAACGACCGGGATACAGGCGCTCGACCTGGTGGGCCGCAAGCTCTTGCGGGACATGGGCGCGACCGCGAAGATCGTCGGCAAGCGCATGGAGGAAGTTGCCAAACGATGCGCCGGGCACCAGAACGTCGCAGTGAAGAGCATCGGCGAAGCCCTCGGTAAGGCACT
This sequence comes from Vulcanimicrobiota bacterium, assembly GCA_030043675.1. Classification (GTDB taxonomy): domain Bacteria; phylum Vulcanimicrobiota; class Vulcanimicrobiia; order Vulcanimicrobiales; family Vulcanimicrobiaceae; genus Cybelea. Next base: position 1,030 of record JASHXG010000163.1, on the reverse strand, counting down.
GACCGCGCTCAACGACGCCTCACAGTCGATCGGGATGAGCGCAATGGGCGATCTGCACAAGGCCTTCGCGTGCTCGGTTCCCTACCTGCGCCTCTGGGGCGTGGTCGCAGGCGGCTGGCAGATGGCGCGGGCGGCCGAAATTGCGGCGGCGAAGATCGCGAGCAGCGATGCCGACGCCGAGTTCTACAAGGCCAAGCTCGCGACCGCGAAGTTCTACGCCACGCACGTTCTTTCGCAAGCCGCTTGGCACAAGCGGCAGATCATCGATGGCGCGGCCGACGTGATGGGAGTGAGCGAGGCACAGCTCGACCTCGATCGCAAGCTCGCCGTAACCGCTTAACAGGGTAGAGAGTATGGCACAGGTTCAGGTACGCGATGACGGCCCGGTCCGGCTTATCACGCTCGACAATCCGCCGGTCAACGCGCTTTCGTTTACCTACTGCAGGCAGCTGCTCGACGCGCTCGGCGCAGCGGAGGACGACGCCTCGGTCGAGGCGATCGTCTTAACCGGCGCCAACGGTCTCTTCAGCGCGGGCGCCGACGTCAACGACTTCAACAGCGAGCCGACGCCCGAAACCAAGACGGTGCGCGACGTCATAGCAGCGGTCGAGCGCAGCGACAAGACCTTCCTCGCGGCGATCGACGGCAACTGCTTAGGCGGCGGCCTGGAGTTGGCGCTGGCGTGCGATTACCGCGGCGCCACCGCGCGCTCGAAACTGGGTCTGCCGGAGATACGCCTCGGACTCTTACCCGGCGCCGGCGGCACGCAGCGGCTGGTGCGCCTGATCGGCGCCCAAGCGGCGCTCGAGTTCATGCTGAAGGGGTCGTCGGTCTCGGCCGAGCGCGCGGCCGAGCTTGGCATCACCGACGAGGTTACGCCGGGGGACGTCGTCGGGCAAAGCGTGGCCTTTGCCAAACGCGTGCTCGAGCACCCCAGCGAACACGCGCCGCGCAAGCGACGCGTCTCGGAGCGTCAGGCGATCATCGGGAAGGGCATCACCGCACAAGCTGCGCCATTCGTCGTCTCGCA
>JASHXG010000162.1 GCA_030043675.1 Vulcanimicrobiota bacterium | reverse complement strand
GACGACGCCACCGGGTATGATGCGCAGCCGGCCGGATAACGGAGAGAAGGGACGTCAGGGCGAGGATCGCGCAGCCGAGTTTCTGCGCCGGCGCGGTTATCGCGTGCTTGCGTGCAACGTGCGCGTGCCGGGCGGCGAAATCGACGCGGTCTGCCTCGATGGTCCGACCCTCGTCATCGTTGAGGTAAAGCGACGAGATTCCCGGCGTTTTGGTTCGGCGCTCAGCGCAGTCGATGCGCGCAAGCGCGCGAGGCTGCGGCAGGTCGCCGCAGATTACGCGCAGATCGTGGCGCCCGCGGCCGCGATTCGCTTCGATGTCGTGGCACTCGACGGCGATCGCCTGAGCTTGCATCGGAACGCGTTCTAGGTGGCCCGTAACTAGTGGCCGCCGTTAAACCGCGCGCGAAAAACCCCGAGCTGCGCCGCGCGATGAAGCCGTGGGGATCGTTCTCGTGGGGCTATTCCGACGTTGGCGCCGATATCTTCGTCGGCCTCGGCCTCGTTCTGGGCGTGGCAGCCGGCGCCTCAAACGTCGCGTTTCTCTTCGCCGGCGTCGTCTACGTCTGCATCGGCCTCGCGTACACCGAGCTCGCGGCGACTTATCCGGTTGCCGGCGGGGGCCAGTACTTCGTCATGCGCGGTCTCGGCGATTTCTTCGGTTTCGTAGCCGGTTGGGCGGTGCTGCTCGACTTTACGATCGACGTCACCCTCTTCGCTTGGTCGTCCGTCGATTACACCAGCCAACTCTTGCCGGCGCTGGTGAACTCCGTGAATCCCTGGCTTCATTTCCTGGTCGTGCTCAGCTTGGTCTTGGGACTCTGCATTCTGAACGTCGTGGGAGTACGCGAAAGCACGGCGTTCAACGGCGCCGTTTCGGCGTTGGACGTCATCAGCGAAACCTGCATCCTGTGCTTGGGTTTCCTCTTCGCGTTTCGTCCGCATTTGCTGATCCACGCGATGCAGCTGAACTGGCCTTCGCCCTACCAGCTGATGCTTGGTACGTCGCTGGCTATCATCTCCTTCGTCGGCCTGGAGTCGATTTCGCAAGCGGCGCAAGAGACTCAGCGGCCGGCCTCGGTCATCCCTCGCACGTCGATCTCGCTGATTCTGACGATCTTGATCTTCGCGCTGGCGTACTCGAATTTAGCCTTGGGTCTGCACCCGTGGCATCCGATCACCGATGCGGCCGGCCATCCGCTGCAGTTCTGGCAGATATTCCCGCACAACGCGGACAATCAAGGCAAGGCGGTCGCCTTGCTGTCCGCTCAGGTCCCCTACTACGGAGCCTTCGCCGCTCTTTACGTCCCGGTTCTCGGCGCGGTGTTGCTCTTGATCTCGTCCAACTCGGGCGTCTTCGGGAGTTCGCGCATCGCCTATGCGATGAGCACCTCGAACTTGCTGCCATCGACCTTCCAGCGCGTGCACCAGAAGTTCCGCACACCGGTGATCTCGATCGTCTTCTTCTGCGCGATCGCCGTGCTCGAGTTGATCTTTGCCGCCATCCCGGGGCTCTTCCCCTCATTCGAACCGTTCTATGGCCGTTTCTTCCGCGGTGAGGGCGGTCTTGGATTCCTGGCCGACCTTTATGCGTTCGGTGCGGCGACGAGTTATTCGTTCGTTTTTCTGGGATTGATCAGCTTGCGCTTGACCGATCCCTTGAGCCCGCGCAAATTCAAGATTCCGTTGAACATTCCGCTGCGCTTTCGCGGCGAGCGGGTGGAGTTTCCGGTCGTCGGCGTGATCGGCTTCATCGGCATCTTCTCGATCCTCATCTTCACGCTGCAAACGCACCCGCTCGGCCGGCTCTTCGGCCCCAGCTGGCTCGTTTTGGGTGTGATCCTCTACCTCATCTACCGCAATCATCGCCGGCTGCCGCTGCTTCGTTCTCAGAGGCGGGATTGGCGTAAAGCGCAAGTCGAGATCTTGCGCCGGGCCGGCGAATTCGAGCTGATGGACGAGTACACCGCCAACGTCAAGGCCAGCGACGCGCGGCGCGCGGAAGGATCCGTCCCGTGATGATCGTTCGGGCCGCACTGGCCGTCGCGCTGATGCTGTGCGGGGGCGTCATCGTGGTGCGGATGCTGGAATGGATCCGTCCGGCCGGCTGGGAGATTCTTCCCGGCGTCTTTCTCGGAGCCGCGATGATTGCGCTCGGCGCGCACCGTCTCTCGCTGATCATGCGCGCGCGAGGAAACGCGTGAACGCCTCCTCGAGCGAGATACAAGTGACCGTTGCAGGCGCGGTGATCGCGTTGGGCATCGCCGGCGGAGTTGGGGCGATTCTGTGGTGGATGCTTCACCCACCGTCCTCGTACGTCCAGCGCATCGCCGCCGAAGCCGAGAGCGAGCTCGAGCGAATGGTCGGCAGTCTGATCGTTGCCTTCTCGCCCGAGATCGACTCGAGCCACATGATGGTGCTCGCGGCGAGGCTCGCCCGCGGCGAGCGCTCCGAGCTGCTGGCGATCTACGTCATCGAAGTGCCGTACACGCTGCCCCCCGATGCGGAGATGGAGAGCGAGGAACGTGCCGCGCTCGACGCCTTAGGCGCAGCCGAGACGATTGCGCAGAAAAGCAACGTGACCATCCGCACCGAGACGATCAAGGCGCGCTCTACCAAGCAGGCCGTTCTCGACATCGCAAAGCGTGAGAAGGCGAACCTCATCATCCTCGGCTCGTACCGCGAAGGGAAGTACAGCGGCGCGCCGTTGGGGCGTGAGATCGAAGAGATCGCCGCTGATGCGAAATGCGACGTGCTGATCGGCGTCGAAGGGAAACATGGTACGCTGCTGATCGACGAGAGCGGCGCATCATCGCAATCATCATGATCTCAACGGAGTATTGAATGAAACGCAGCCATTTATTGCACGCCGCGGTAGCGATTGGAGGGGCGATGCTCGCGCTCTCGGCCTGCCCAGCCGCGCGCGCCCAGAATACCGCCCCGGCGCTCGCGGCGTTCGACGCGATGTTTGCCGGCATCAACGATTATACGGCCATAATTCATGCCCATGAGTCCAAGGGCACGGCGACGCAGGATCGCGTCTATCAATACATGTTCATGAAGCCGCATTATGCCAAGACGCTGATCCTCGCGGGCGACGGTAAAGGTTCGGGCGGCGTTTGGGCCGGCACCAATCAAGTCAGCGGGCACCAAGGCGGAATTTTGTCGGGCATCCACCTGAAGGTAGACCTCCACGACCCCCGTGCGGTCTCGCTACGCGGCGTCACGATTCCCGAGGGTTTGCTTCAAAACGTCGTCGGCCGCTATGCAACCATTCCCGGAACGCTCACCCAGAGCAACGGCGGCATCGTCGGCGGCGTCGAGACCGATCGCCTCGATCTGAAGGTCACCGATCCGGCGAGCAACGACGGCGTGTCAGAGCAGATCCTCTACCTCTCGCGAGAGACGCATTGGCCGGTGCGCCAAATCCTCTACTCGGGATCGCAGATCGTGCTCGACGAATCGATCTCCGACCTCAAAACCAATACCGGCCTCACCCAAGCCGACTTCCCGTTTTAACCCTATCGGGTCAAGTAGCGCTTGCGGAGCTCGTCGAGGACGACCGCAAGCAGAATGACCGCGCCCAGGACCACCTTCTGCAAATAGGAATCGACGCCGAGAAGGTTCATCGCGTTGTAGAGCACGCCGATGAGAAGTGCGCCGAAGAAGGTACCGATGATGCTGCCGCGGCCGCCCATCAGGCTCGTCCCGCCGACGACCACGGCAGCGATCGACTCCAACAGCTCGTCGCCCGTGCCGGTCTGCGGAGATCCCGACGAGAAGAGTGCCATGTAGAGAAAGCCCACGATCGCCGCGCACACGCCGCTGATCACGTAAACCATCGTCTTCACGCGCGCGACGTTAATGCCGGCCAAGCGCGCCGCTTCTTCGTTTCCGCCTATCGCAAACACATAGCGGCCAAAACGCGTGCGATTGAGGACGATCGAAGCCAGTAGGATGATGGCGAGCATCCAAATGACCGGAATCGGTACGTTGGGAAGATGGAGCGCGTCGGTGACTGCCGGCAGAAACGAGCCGATGCCGGTGTTCTGAAAATCGGTGCTCACCAGCGCGACGGGGCGGCCGTGTGAGAGGATGAAGGATGCGCCGAGGGCCATTTCCAGCATCGCGAGGGTCGTGATGAAAGGCGGCAGATTCAGCTTGACGACCGGCAGCGCGTTGACCCAGCCCGCCGCACCGCCGACCGCGACGGCGACGATCAGCGTCGCGGCGATGAGCGCGAAGCCGCTCAGGTGCACGGAGTTGGCAAAGAGCGCGGCCACGACGCCGGTCAACGCGACCAGCGATCCGACCGAAAGATCGATGCCCGCAGTGATGATCACGAACGTTTGTCCGACGCCAAGCACGCAGTTGTACGTAATTTGGCGCAGCACGCGCACGATGTTGCTGGGCTCCAGGAACGTGCCGTGCGATGCGACGTTGACCACGGCGATAAGCGCGATGAAGAAAAGTCCCGCGCCACCGATGCGCAGCCAATATCCCAGCCGGCCGCCCCCGCTCATGCCGCGGCACCGGTCGCGATGGCGATGATCTTGTCGGGCGTCGCCTGGCTTCGATCGAACTCGGCCGCGATTTGGCCGCCGCGAATCACCAGAATGCGGTGTGCCATGCCCAACGCTTCGGGGAGGTCGCTGGAAACCATCACGATTGCCGCCCCGCGTGCAGCCAGCTCGACCATGATCTTGTAGATCTCCGCCTTGGCACCGACGTCGATGCCGCGCGTCGGCTCGTCGAATAGGAAGACGCGCGCGTTGCCCAGCAGCCACTTCGCCAATACCACCTTCTGCTGCGTTCCTCCCGAAAGGTTACGCACGAGCTGCTCGGTGCCGGGCGTGCGGATGTGCAGCTCGTCGATCATGCGCGTAGTGGCCGAGCGTTCGCGGGCGACGTCGATCAACAGGTCGCGATCGACGAACGTTTGCAAATGCGCGAGCGTGACGTTTTCGCGCACGTTCATGCCGAGCACGAGGCCCTGGGCCTTGCGATCCTCGGTGATGAACGCGATGCCGGCGGCGATCGCATCGTGCGGTCCCCGGATGCGCACGGGCGATCCATCGATGCGGATCTCCCCGCTCTGCGCGACGTCGGCGCCGGCAATGGCGCGCAGAATTTCGGTGCGCCCGGCGCCGATCAGGCCGCCGAGGCCGAGGATCTCTCCGGCGCGGACCGAGAAACTTACGTCGTTGACGGCCGGCGTTCGCTCCAGATTGCGCACCTCCAATACGACCGGACCCGCCGGCGCGGCCAGCTCCGGGAAGTGCGCTTCGAGCCGGCGTCCGACCATCGCGTGAACGATCTCATCGGCGGGGAAGTCTTTCGCCTCGCGGGTCTCGATGGCGCGGCCGTCACGCAGTACGGTCACGCGGTCGGCAACGCGCGGAAGCTCGTCCATACGGTGCGAAATATAGATGATCCCCGCGCCCGAAGCTTTCAGCCGGCCGACGATCGTAAAGAGATGCTCGATTTCCCGGCCGGAAAGGGCTGCCGTCGGCTCGTCCATGACGATGATGCGCGCGTTGCGCGCCAGCACCTTAGCGATTTCGACCAACTGCTGTTCGGCGACCGAAAGGTGTGAAACCGTGACGTCGAGCGGCAGGTCGAGCCCGAGTTCGTCAAGCGCGCGCTGCGCGCGTTCGCGGACCGCGCGCGCATCGATGAGCCCGCCGTGCACCGGTTCGGCTCCCAGCGCGATGTTCTCGGGCGCGGTCAGCTGCGGCACGAGCGTAAACTCCTGATAGATCATACCGATGCCGAGATGCTGGGCTCTCTGCGGCGAATCGATCTGCACGGGCGCGCCGTCGATCAGGATCGTGCCCTGATCCGCTCGCAGCGCCCCGGAGAGGATCTTCATCAGGGTCGACTTGCCGGCGCCGTTCTCGCCGACCAAAGCGAGCGTTTCTCCCGAGTGGAGCGTCAGCGAAACGTCGTCGAGCGCGCGAACGCCGGGAAAGCTTTTCCCGATGTTGCGCATCTCGAGAAGAGGCGCGTCAGTCAACGCGTAAAGGTGCCAACGTCGATTTTCACGAGCGGCGGCGGTTTTTTGCCGGCAAAGTAGTCGTGAATCACGTCGATGGTCGTCGCGCCGATCTTCTTCGGATACTGAATGGCGTCGCCGTACATGTCGCCGGCGGCGATCGCGGTGCGCGCTTCGGGGGTTGCATCGTAACCGACGATCGCGATCTTTCCGGACGAACCGGCGGCTTTCACCGCGGTAAGCGCACCGAGCGCCGAGTCATCGTTGATTCCGAAGATCGCCGACAGATTCCGATGCGCCTGCAGGATATCGCCCGCATCGCTGCTCGCCTTGTCCCGCGTTCCGCCCGAGTCGACGTCGGCCACGATCGTGACGCCCGGGCAAAGTTGTGCGATCGCCTGTTTGAATCCCTTGACGCGATCCTGAACGCTGGTAACTTCAGGCTCGTCGATGATCGCAACGGTACCGCTCTTGCCGACGGCTTGGCAGATCAGTTTCCCGGCTTGAAAGCCGCCCTGAACGTTGTCGCTCGCGACGTGCGCGACGACTTTACCTTCTCGGCTCGTGCTGGCGATGTCGGCGGTAAAGACCGGGATGCCGGCGTTATTCGCCTCCACGATCGCGCTGCCGATCGCCTGGGAGTCGTACGGCGTCAGCACGATGGCGTCGACGCGCTTGGAGATGAAGTCCTCGACTTGGCTCTGCTGCTTGGCGTTGTCGCGGCTGGCGTCGACGACGATCAAGTTGTAGCCGTATTTGGCGGCCTGGGCGCGCATCCCCGACTCCATGTCTTGATAGAACTGCGCCTCGCGGTTCTGAATCGAGACCCCGATCGTCTTGCTCGCGGGCGCGGCGGAACCGCCGCCGGCGGCCGTCGACTGCGACGTCCCGTGCGAGCAAGCGGCAAACGCTGCGCTGGCGGCGAGGATCCAAGCGATGCGGCCAGGCTTCAAGGCAATCTCCTTCGGCATGTACAGCCCGGGAGGTTGGGCGCAGGCGCAAGGCCCGCCTGTTTGGACTGTCCACAGCGTGTGACTTTGGTCTTGTGCAATCTGTGGAGACGTGGCCGCGGAAGCGGCCTACTAGCCGGTCGCCCGGTCGGTATCGGCCTCCCGCCAGCCGTCGGCCAACGGGGCGCGCGCGAACGATCGCGGCGACGTCCCGCGCGGATTGCGCTCGAGAAACGCCGCCGCGCGGGCAGCCAGAAACTCGAGATCGTGATACTGAGCCTCACCGCGCGTACGCCGCATAATTGCGACCGCCGGCGCAATCTCTTTCCAGCAGTAGGCGATGAGACGAGCGAAGATATCCATAAAAGGCTCCTCGGAGACGAGCCCGTGTTTGACGAGCGTGCCTACTTTGTTGAGCCAGTTGCAAACCACCATCTCCGGATGCGCCGCCGGATCGATGTATCCGATCGTTTCGAGTTCGCGACGGTAATGCGGATCCTCTAATCGCTGCGGGAGGCGGTTTTGGATGTAGATCAGCGCCGATTGAAGTTCGGGGTCGCGAAAGTCTCGCTCGAGCCTTAGCAGCCCCTCCAGCTCGTTTCCCGCGCGCATGTGACGCAACTGAATGAGCCCGGCGACGACGCTGCCTGCGATGACGACCGCCGTGATGACTTCCGCCCACGCGCCGACCATTTGGGCGTTCATATAGAGCGAGCGTTCGCCTCGATCGCCCTCTAGCCATCTCCGCGTCTGCGCGCAGAGGGAGCGCAGATGCTTGCCTTGGCATTCTCCGCTGCGATGCTCGGCATCGAGGCCTACGTCGTGCGCGTCGAGGCCGACAGCTCAGCCGGTACGCCCGGCTTCGCCATCATCGGTCTTCCCGATCGCGCCCTCGGCGAAGCGCGCGAACGCGTTCGCGCGGCGATCTTCAACTCGGGATTCGCATACCCGGCTGGACGATTGTTGGTCAATCTCTCGCCCGCCGACGTCCGCAAGGCCGGGCCGGCCTTCGACTTGGCAATCGCCCTGGCGCTGATCGCGATCGACGACCAGCTCGACCGTCAGACGCTCCAAGAGTTCATCGCGCTCGGCGAGCTGGCATTAGATGGGAAGCTTCAGCCGGTGAGCGGGATCTTACCGATGGTACTGGGCGCGCGCAATGCGGGCTTTGCCAAGCTGATCGTTCCGCTCGCCAACGCCGACGAAGCCGCACTCGTCGGAGGCGTTGAGCTCTACGCCGTCGATTCGCTGCAATCCGCGCTCGCAGTGCTCGCCGGTCACGGCGCAAAATGGCGCCGCCGTACCGCCGATCCGGTGCTGGAACTTGCCGACGAACTGGTACACGGCGACCTCTCCGACGTGCGCGGTCAACTCGCCGCTAAGCGCGCGCTCGAGGTCGCAGCTGCCGGCGGCCACAATCTTCTGCTCGTCGGTCCGCCCGGGTGCGGCAAGACGATGCTGGCGCGCCGCTTGCCCTCGATCCTTCCCTCGATGTCGCTGCACGAGGCGCTCGAGGTAACGAAAATCTACAGCGTCGCAGGCTTGCTCGTCGGCAACGCCGGCATCGTGCGCGCGCGTCCCTTTCGCTTTCCGCACCACACGATCAGCCAGACGGCGCTCGTCGGCGGCGGTTCGCTGGTGAAGCCGGGCGAGATCTCGCTGGCGCATCACGGCGTCCTGTTTCTGGACGAGCTTCCCGAGTTCTCGCGCAGCGCAATCGAAACGATGCGCCAGCCGTTGGAGGAGGGAACGGTCACGATCGCGCGCGCTGCCGGCACCTTCTCCTATCCGGCGCGCTTCCAGCTGGTCGCGTCGATGAATCCTTGCCCGTGCGGCTACCGCGGCGTGCGCGGCGCGGAAT
>JASHXG010000161.1 GCA_030043675.1 Vulcanimicrobiota bacterium | reverse complement strand
TCGACGGCACGCCCTTCGCGCCCGCGCACGTCTCCGTCACCGCTCGCTAACGCTTCGATCGCAGCGCGAAGCTCGTCGCCGTTCATGGCGCCAGCAGGAATGCCGCGATGGCGGGAACGACGCTCGTGTTGAGCGGGAGTGACGGATCCTGATAGGTGGCAAGGTTCTGTTGCCGGTCGGCAGGCGCATCGCGGAGGATATGGTTCATGCCTTGCACCACGAGGAGCTTCGCCTGAGGGTCCGCAGCGGCCAGCAGGTTCGCATCGGTCACGCTGACCTGCAGATCGGTCGTGCCCTGAACGATCAAGACCGGAACTTTCAGCTTGGCGATCTCCGCGGCCGGGTCGTAGCGGTACCACGAAATCAAATACGGCTGGATGCTTGGACGGAAGAGCGCGGCAAGGTGCGGATCGGGCGACGCGATCGTCCTTCCGGCTCGCAACGCGTCGTCGTACGCGGTCACTTCGCTCGCGATCTGAGCCGACGCGCCGCTCGCGCGTATCTGCTCCTCGATCACCGTCGCCGCATCGCGTCCGATGCCGGCCACCGAAACGAGCGCCTTGACGCTAGGATCGCGCTGTGCGGCAAGGATTCCAATCAGCGAGCCTTCGCTGTGCCCGATGATTGAGACGCTGCTGAACTCCTTGCGCGACTCGAGATAATGGGTCAGCGCGAGCGCGTCGTTCACCTCATCGTCGAAGCGCATTTGCGCTTCGCTCATCGAGGTTAAACTCGCGCCGACGCCCCGTTTATCATACCGCAGCGTGGCGACCCCCCGCGCCGCCAGCCCCTGTGCTAGCAGTTTATACACGTCGGTCCTGACCTGACCGGCGTTGCCGTCGCGGTCGATAGGCCCCGACCCGGGAACGATCAGCGCAACCGGAAATGGGCCCTTGCGGGGCGGAAACGTTAGCGTTCCAGAAAGGCGCGCGCCGGTCGCGTCGACGGTGACCGTCTCCTGCGTGAAGGGCGAGGGCGACGCGGCGAGCGCGGGCAGCAGGATAGCAGCCAGCAGTCCGGTCCCGGCGCAATTGTCAAAACGGAGGCCGCGCATCACGGCCACTATACAAGAGCCGCCCCAATGCTTCCGCCTGAATGCTTACGAAGGCGGGTAAGAAAAGCTCGGCCGAGCGCGAAGTCACCCTTCCCTGCTGCGGGACCACGCCTCACCAAAGGAGATTCCGTGCCGAACTCGCCCGCCGACGAGCAACGCATCAACACCATTCGTTTTCTAGCGGTCGATGCGGTCCAAAAGGCCAACTCCGGCCATCCCGGTATGCCGATGGGCGCCGCTGCGATGGCCTACGCCTTGTGGACCCGCCATCTGCGCTTCAACCCGAAAGACCCGCATTGGCTCAATCGCGATCGCTTCGTGCTCTCGGCCGGCCACGGCTCGATGCTGCTTTACGCGCTGCTCTACCTGACCGGCTACGACCTGACGCTTGACGACATCAAGCAGTTCCGGCAGTTCGGAAGCAAGACGCCCGGCCATCCCGAGGCCGAACGGACGCCCGGCGTCGAGGCGACGACCGGCCCGCTCGGCCAGGGCGTCGGGAACTCCGTCGGCATGGCGATAGCCGAGGCCCATCTTGGCGCGGTCTACAACCGGACCGATCAGCCGATCGTCGATCACTTCACCTATTGCATCTGCGGGGACGGCGATCTCATGGAGGGGATCAGTCAAGAAGCAATCTCCCTCGCCGGCCATCTGCAGCTGGGCAAACTGATCGTCTTGTACGACGACAACCTCGTCTCACTCGCCGGTCCGACCGACGTCACGCTGACCGACGATCCGGTCGCGCGCTTCGACGCGAGCGGGTGGCACACGCAGTTCATCGACGTCGATCACGGCAACGACGTCGATACGATCGATCAAGCAATTACCGTCGCCAAAAACGTCACCGACCGACCCTCGTTCATCGCGGTGCGAACCCACATCGGCTATGGCTCGCCGCGTCAAGACAGCTATCTCGCACACGGCGAGGCGCTCGGCCCCGAGAACGTTAAGAAGTCAAAAGAGGAGTTGGGATGGCCGCTCCAGCCCGACTTCTACGTCCCCGAGGACGCGCTCGCGTTCTATCGCAGCATCGGCGCCAAGGGAGCGGAGCTCGAAGCGCAGTGGCAAGCGATGTACGCGAACTGGAGGACCGCGAATCCCGACCTGTCTGGCCAGCTGGAGCGCGCGCTACGTGGCCAGGTGCCGCCGGATCTCCCCTGGCCGACCTTTACCGCCGAGAACGGCAGCGTCGCGACGCGCGACGCCGGCGGCACCGTCATGAACGCAATCGCCGCCGAGCTGCCCGAGCTCGTCGGCGGCTCTGCGGATCTCGATCCGTCGACCAAGACCTACCTCAAGAACTGCGGCGACTTCGAACCGGGGAACTATGCCGGCCGGAACATTCATTATGGCGTCCGCGAGCACGCGATGGCAGCCTGCACGAACGGCATCGGGCTCCACGGCGGCCTGCTGCCCTTCGCGGCGACCTTCTTCAACTTTCTCGACTACCTCAAGCCGTCGCTCCGCTTAGGTTGTCTGACGCAAATTCACTCGATCTACGTCTTCACGCACGACTCGGTCTTTCTCGGCGAAGACGGTCCGACACATGAGCCGATCGAACAGCTCGCCACGCTGCGCGCGACACCCAACTGTTACGTCGTCCGCCCTGCCGACTCACTCGAGACGCTGGAGGCTTGGAAACTTGCGGTCAGCCGGAAGGGCGCACCTTGGGTGCTGGTGCTCACGCGCCAGAAGCTTCCGTTTTTAGGCGTGCGTGATGCCCCGGTCGGCAAGGGTGCTTACGTCCTGGCCGACGCGGAGGGGGGAACTCCCGATCTCATTTTGATCGCGACCGGTTCGGAAGTTTCGCTCGCGGTCGAGGCCAAGAAAATTCTCGACGCCAAGGGTGTGCGGACGCGCGTCGTTTCGTTTCCGTGTTGGGAACTCTTCGACGCGCAGCCGCAGTCATACCGGGATGAAGTGCTGCCTCCCGCCGTCACCGCGCGGATGTCGATCGAAGCAGGTGCGACCCTGGGATGGTCGCGCTACGTTGGTGACCGCGGCTTTGCCTTCGGCATCGACCATTTCGGCGCGTCGGCGCCGCTGGCCGCGATCGCAACGGCCTTCGGCTTCACGCCCGAGAACATCGCGCAGCTCGCACTCGAGAAATTTGCCCTAATCACCCGCTAGGAGACGACCATCGATGAAGAACCAGATGCAGCAGCTGCTCGATGCCGGGCAGAGCGTGTGGCTCGACAATTTGCGCCGCAGCATGTTCGCTTCGGGCGAGCTGGCGCGGCTGATCGATCAAGGGCTGCGCGGCATGACCAGCAACCCAACGATCTTCGAGAAGGCGATCGGCGCCGGCAACGACTACGACGAGCAGCTGGCCGAGCTGATCGGTTCGGAGAAGGGCGCCGATGCGCTGTTCTGGGACCTTGCAATCTCGGACATCCAACACGCCTGCGACGCGTTCGCGCCGGTCTTTGCCTCGTCGGGCGGCAATGATGGCTTCGTCAGCCTCGAGGTGTCGCCGCTGCTGGCCAACGACACCGCGGGCACCATCGCGGCGGTGCAGGAACTGTGGGGTCGCGTCAACCGGCCCAACGTGCTGATCAAGATTCCCGGCACCAAAGAGGGGCTGCCGGCGATCGAAGAGTCGATCTATCAAGGCTACAACGTCAACGTTACGCTGATCTTCTCGGTCGAGATGTACGAGAAAGCGGCGCTCGCATACGTCAAAGGCTTGCAAAGGCGCGCTGCCGAGGGCAAGCCGATCGATAAGATTCGCTCGGTGAACTCGGTCTTCGTCAGCCGCATCGACACGGCTGTCGATAAACTCTTGCAAGACCGAATCGCCAAAGGCGAAAAGCTGGAGCCGCTGCTCGGAAAGGCCGGGATCGCCGGCCTCAAACTCACCTATCAAAAGTTCAAGGAGATCTTCGAGGGCGACGAGTTCGCGCCGCTGCGCAACAAGGGTGCCGCCGTCCAGCGTCCGCTCTGGGCCTCGACGTCGACCAAGAATCCTCACTATCCCGACCTGATGTACGTCGAAAGCGTCGTCGGGCCCAATACGATCAACACCATGCCGTCGGCGACGCTCGACGCGCTGCTCGATCACGGCAAAATCGTCCCCGACACCGTCGAAAGCGACCTGCCCGGCGCTCAAGCCGTGATGCGCGCGCTCCAGGATGCCAAGATCTCGCTCTTCGAGGTCACCCAGAACCTGCAGCTCGAGGGCGTGACGCTCTTCTCGGACTCGTTCGCGGCGTTGCTTGGCGCGATCGTCTACAAGCAGAAGCTGCTCGAATCGGGCGGCGCCGAGCGGGTGCGGCTCTCCCTCGGCGCGGCGCAGCAGCACTATGAGGCGGCCCGCGAGAAGCTCGCCTCGGCCGATTTCCTAAAGCGGCTCTGGGCGCACGATGCGACGCTGTGGTCGAGCGATCCCGATCACGTCGCGATCATCAAAAAGTCGCTGGGATGGCTCGACATCCAGCAGCACATGCTCGAAGAGGTTCCGAAGCTGCGCGCCTTCGGCAACGAAACCAAAGAGAACGTCGGCTTCACCGTAGTCTGCGGAATGGGCGGCAGCTCCCTCGCACCCGACATTCTTGCCGACACGTTCGGGAGGACGCCGGGATATCCGCAGCTCTACGTGCTCGACTCGACCTGCCCGCAGCAGATCAAGGAGCTCGAAGAAAAAATCGACATTCCGGCGACGCTCTTCATCATCTCGAGCAAGAGCGGAACGACCACCGAGCCGAACGCGTTCTACGCCTATTTCCACGAGAAAGTCTCCAAACAGATCGGCGCGACGGTCGCTGGACGAAATTTCGTGGCGATCACCGATCCGGGAACGACGCTCGATACGGAGGCACAAGAGGCCGGCTTCCGCGCCGATTTCGAAAACGATCCCAACATCGGGGGCCGTTACTCGGCGCTGTCCTTCGTCGGCATTGCGCCGTCGGCGATCGCGGGCTACGACATCAATCTGCTGCTGGACCGCGCACTAGGCGCGATGCACGCCAACGATCGGACCGTCGATCCAAAAGTCGCTCCCGGCGTCGTCTTCGGCGCCGCGATCGGGGGCCTGGCGGTCAACGGCCGCGATAAGCTCACGATCGTCACGCACCCCGCCGTCGCGGCTTTCGGCGCGTGGGCCGAGCAGTTAATCGCGGAGTCAACGGGCAAGCTCGGCAAGGGGATCATCCCGGTCGCCGGCGAGCCGCTCGGGGCGCCGGAGGACTACTCCGACGACCGTCTCTTCGTCTATGTCGGCGCGAACCTGCCGCAACCCGAGAAAGGCGTGGACGAGCGCCTGCACGCGCTCGAGCAAGCCGGTCATCCGGTCATTCGCCTTGCGATGAACGACGCGTACGACGTCGGTGAGCAGTTCTATCTCTGGGAGATCGCCGTAGCCGCGGCCGGCGTGATTCTCGGCATCGACGCGTTCGATCAACCGAACGTTCAGGAGTCGAAGGATAATACGGTCGCGCTTCTCGAGCAGTACGCGCACAACGGTCACTTCGACGAACCCAAACCCGACCTCGAAGTCCGCGACCTTGCGCTAACGTATCTGTCGGGCAGCCGGGAGATCTCGGCGCGCGAACCCGACGAGGCGCTGGCCGCGCTCTTAGCGCAACTACGCCACGGCGACTACACCGCGATCACGGCCTACATCGCCCGAAATCCCACGCACGAGGCACTGCTCGAAGAGCTGCGGGTCAAGATTCGCAACGCGAACCGCGTCGCCACGACGGTCGGCTTCGGACCGCGCTTCCTGCACTCGACCGGGCAGCTCCACAAGGGCGGCCCCGACAGCGCCGTGATCTTGCAGATCACTGCCGATGACCCCGACGATCCGATGATTCCCGGCATGAATGTCGGTTTCCGGACGCTGCTGGCGGCGCAGGCGCTCGGCGATTGGATGTCGCTCGACAAGCGTCACCGCCGAGGCTTGCGCATTCACCTCAAACTCGACGTCACGCCCGGCTTACGAATGCTCTCGACGCTGGTCGACCGGGCGCTGGCGCTCCGTACCGTAAGCTGAAAGGATAACCGAGCGATGCAAGTCGGCATGATCGGCCTTGGGAAGATGGGCAACTACATGACGCAGCGATTGCTGGCGGGCGGGCACGAGGTCGTCGGATACGATCGCAGCCCGGATGCGGTTCGTGACGTCGTCGCGCACGGGGCGGCCGGCGCCGGCAGCCTGGCCGACCTGGTCTCAAAGTTAACCGCGTCGCCGAAGGTCGTGTGGGTGATGGTGCCCGCGGGCGCGCCTACCGACGACACCATTCACGAGCTCGCAGATCTGCTCGGACCCGGCGGCGTCATCATCGACGGCGGCAATACGAACTACAAAGACGGCTTGCGATTGTACGCCGACTGCAAAGCCAAAGGCGTCTCGCTGATCGATGCGGGAACGAGCGGCGGCGTCTGGGGTCTCAAAGAAGGTTACTGCCTGATGGTGGGCGGCGACGACGGGCCGGTCCGCAACTGCGAGCCGATCTTCCTCACGCTCGCGCCGCCGAACGGATACGCGCACGTCGGGCCGGCCGGTGCCGGACATTTTTCAAAGATGGTCCACAACGGCATCGAGTACGGCCTCCTTCAAGCCTACGGCGAAGGCTTCGAGATTCTCAAGGATTCGCAGTACGATTACGATCTCGGCCAGTTGGCCGAACTCTGGACGCACGCCAGCGTCGTGCGATCGTGGCTGCTCGAGCTCCTCGTGCTCGCCTTCAAGGAAGATCCCGGGCTCAAAGATATCCGCGGCTACGTCGAGGACACCGGCGAGGGGCGGTGGACCGTCGAAGCGGCGATCGACGAGAACGTTCCGGCCCCGGTCATCACGCTCTCCCTACTGGCGCGCATGGCGTCGCGCCAGGACGAGTCCTTCAGCGCGAAGGTCGTAGCGGCGCTGCGCAATCAGTTCGGCGGCCACGCCGTGAAGAGCGAAACGCATGCCTGACGACGGCGCTTCGACCGCGACCGCACCAGCCGCCGGCGACGGCGCGGCGGTCAATCCGCTGCGCGCCGGCTTGCAGAGCGAACGGATCACCGAGCCCTGCAGCGTCGTCTTCTTCGGCGCGAGTGGGGATTTATTTAAGCGGATGCTGTTGCCCGCGGTCTACTCGATGGCCCTGAAAGGCACGCTGCCGACCGATTTCGCGCTGGTCGGTTTTGCGCGCACGCAGTACGACGACGCGGGTTTCCGCGACTACTGCCGTCAGCAGCTCGACCTTTTCATGCCGCCCGATCGCAAACCGCAGGGCCCGCTCTGGGACGACTTCTCCGAACGCATCAGCTACATCACCGCCGACTTCACCGATACGCGCCACTTCACGGACCTGAAAGAGCGGCTGGACGAGAACGACCGGCAGTTCAACACCGCGGGAAACCACCTCTTCTATCTCGCGACACCGCCGTCCGTCTTTCCTGAAATCATCAAGCGACTCAAGGAAGCGGGGCTCGACACCTCCAGCGGCTGGACGCGCATCATCGTCGAGAAGCCATTCGGCACCGATCTAGCGTCGGCACGCACGCTGCAGCGCGCGGTCGAGCAAGTCTTTCCCGAGAACGAGGTCTATCGCATCGACCACTACCTCGGGAAGGAGCCGGTTCAAGACATCCTCGCGCTGCGCTTTGCAAACACGATTTTTGAGCCGATTTGGAACCGGAACTACGTGCAAAGCGTCCAGATTACGTCAGCCGAATCACTCGGCGTCGAAGAGCGCGGCGGCTATTACGACCACGCAGGCGCGCTGCGCGACATGATTCAGAACCACGTGATCAACCTGCTGGCGCTGGTCGCGATGGAGGCTCCGATCAGCGCAGCCGCGGACGACATTCGCGACGAAAAGTATAAAGTGCTTTCGGCGATCGAGACGCCGGCGTATGCCGACGTCTGGTCGATCTCGGCGCGCGGCCAGTACGGTCCAGGCACCATCGACGGCCATCCGGTCAAGGGGTACCGGCAGGAAGACGAGGTCGACCCCGACTCCAACACCGATACGTTCGCAGCCGTGAAGTTCCAGATCGCAAACTGGCGATGGGCGGGCGTGCCGTTCTACCTGCGTTCGGGCAAACGGCTGCCCCGCAAGATCGCCGAGATTGCGGTTACCTTTCAGCCGATTCCGCACCGCTTTTACGGTGAGTCGACCGACAAGATCGATCCGAACGTGCTGGTCATCAAGATCGAACCGGACGAAGGGATCTCGATGCGCTTCGAAGCTAAGGTTCCCGGCCCCAAGGAACACATTCGCAGCGTTTATATGGATTTCAACTACGGCAGCGGCTTTGGCGTGCAATCCCCTCCGGCATACGAACGGCTGATCGGCGACGCGATGCGCGGCGACCAGACCCTTTTCACTCGCTGGGATGCCGTCCAGCGCGCTTGGGAGCTGGTGACGCCGATCTTGGAGGTCTGGGAGCATACCAAGGATTTCACGTTTCCGAACTATGCGGCCGGCAGTCAGGGTCCCGCGAGCGCGAATGCACTCTTCTCCGGCTGGCGCCGCATATGAGTTCGGATCTCCAGCCGGTGCTGGACGAGCTGACCCAGCAACGACGGATGCGCGGCGACGACATGAACGTCGCGACGATGACGATCGTCGTGTTCTTCGACGATCCGGCGATCGGAAATCTGGCGCGCGAGCGCATCCACACGCTGGCGGCAAAACACCCCTCGCGTGTCATCATCCTCGACGGCACGCAGCAGGAGTCATTGCGTCAGGTCGAGGCCGACGACTGGATCGAGCTGGGCGTCAAGGACTGCGCTCCCGCGGTGCTGAGCTCCGCAGTCGGAATGCTGCGCCTGCCCGATGCCCCCGTCATCCTGCTCTGGATCGCGGCCGGCATCAGCAACGATCCGCGTTTTCCTGCCCTGTCCGAGCAGGTGCGAACGGTCGTCTACAATAGCTCGTTGATCGACCTCGCCGATCACGCGTTGCGCGAGTTTATCGGGTATGTGGAGGCCCACCCCGAACTCGCGGTCTCCGACATCCCGTACCTTCGCCTCGAGCCCTGGCAAGAGAGCGTCGCGACCTTGTTCGACGCAAAGGACGTGGTAGAAGAGTTGTTCGACCTGCGCCACGTCGAGATCGCGTGCGGATCGGATCCGGAAGCCTTCTATCTGCTGGGTTGGCTCGCAAGCCGTCTGCAGTGGACGCCGTGCGCGCCCAACGCGCTTCGCAGTCGCTTCGGGACGCAGGTGGACTTTTCGGTGATCCGGGAGGGCGAGCCGCGCCGGATCCGCCGCGTTGCGTTAAGCTCATCGCGCTCCAGCTTCACGGCGGAAGTTGACGAGGGAGGTGACATGATTCGCTTGCATGCGACCGGATCGGCGCGCAAGACGCATCGCTACCACCCGATCAACGCTCTCGGCATCGCGGCGCTGGTCGAGCGCGCCATTCTTTGGGGAGAAGGTGACCCAGTCTTCCACGACGCGCTCGTCGCGGCCGGCGAGATTCTCGCGCAAAGAAAGGACTAGCGACATGTCACGCCGCGGCAAGCTGCAAATCTATCGCGATCCGGACGCGCTCGCGCAAGGCTTGGCCGACCTCTTTATCACCACGGGACGGATCGCGCTCGGCGATCGCGGTGCCTTTGCAGTGGCGCTCTCGGGCGGGAATACGCCGCGCGCCGCCTACGAGCTGCTCGCCCAGGAGCCGCGCCGCAACGAGCTGTCGTGGAGCGATGTCTTCATCTACTTTGGCGACGAGCGCTGCGTCCCGCCGACCGACGAACAATCGAATTACCGAATGGCTCAAAAGGCCTTCCTCGACGCGGTTGGGATCCCGCCGGCCAACGTTCACCGGATTCGCGGCGAAATCGATCCCGAGAAGGCGGCCAACGAATACGCGTCGATCATCCGCACCGATCTTGGGGATCCGCCCCGCTTCGATTTGGTCTTGCTCGGCCTCGGCCCCGATGGCCATACCGCGTCGCTCTTTCCGGGAACGCCGCCCGACACCGACGATGGCGCACTCGTACGCGCGGTTTACGCGCAATCGCAGGCGATGTGGCGCGTCACGGTAACGCCGATGGTGCTCAATGCGGCGCATGCCGTCGCTTTCGCGGTGGAAGGCGCGGACAAGGCGGCCGTTCTGTGCGCCGTCTACGAGGGCCCGCGCGATCCGACCAAGTATCCGGCCCAGATCGTCGAGCCGTCTTCGGGGCAGCTGACCTGGCTGGTCGACGACCTTGCCGCCGGGATGCTCCGCGAGAAAGCGCACTGATCGCCAAACGGATCATTTTCAACGCCGACGACTTTGGAATCGCACCCGAAGTCAACGAGGCGGTCGAGCGCGCCCACGTTGACGGCATCCTTCGCAGCACGAGCCTGATGGTCGCGGCGCCGGCGGCGCAGGACGCGGTCGCGCGCGCGCGACGATTGCCCCGGCTCGCGGTCGGATTGCACGTCGTGCTGGTCAACGGGCGCCCCGTGCTGCCGCCCGAAGCGGTGCCCGACCTCGTCGACGAGCGCGGCGAGTTTCTCACCGACCTCGTTCGCGCGGGCATTCGCTTCTTCGTTCGGCCCGGGATTCGCCGCCAACTGGCGGCCGAGATTCGCGCGCAGTTCGAGCGCTTCGCCGCGACCGGCTTGCCGCTCGACCATGCGAATGCGCAGTCGCACATGCACGTCCATCCGACCGTCTTCCGGCTGATTCTCGAGGTCGGCCGGGAATACGGATTGCGCGCGATTCGCATTCCACGCGAACCCGCGCTGGGAACTTGGAGCATCGAGCCCTGGATCGCGATCATGCGCGCGCGGACGCACCGCTTGGGCGTCGCCTCGAACGACTACGCTCTCGGCATCAACGACGTCGGCGCGATGACCGAGAAGCGCGTCTTACGGCTGCTCGAAGCGTTGCCCGACGGCGTCACCGAAATGTTCTTCCACCCCGCGACGGCAGCATTCGCAGGCGCCGACGCCGGCACGCAAGCGTACCGCTGGAGCGACGAGCTCGCCGCGCTTACAAGCCCGGCCGTCCGTTCGGCGCTCGAGCGCAACGGCATCGCCAGCATCACCTACGGCGAACTCTCGCAAGAGTGACCCACCTGCTTTCCCTCGCCTTGTTCATTGTCGCGGTTGCGAGCGCGTTCTACCTTGCACTCGCCATCGCGCGACTCTTGGCGTTCGCTTACCGGCCGCTCGAGCTGGCCTTCGAGTTTCTCCCGACCGTGACGATCCTCAAGCCGATCGCGGGCCTCGAGCCCGACCTCTACGAGAATCTGGCCTCCTTCTGCGATCAGGAGTATCCGCAGGAGTTCGACGTGATCTTCTGCCTGCACTCACCGGACGATCCGGCTCGGCCGATCGCCGAGCGCGTCGCGCGCGACTTTCCGTCGGCGCATGCGAGCGTCGCCCTCGGCGAGAATCCGGCGATTGCCAACCCGAAGATCGCGAACCTCGTCAAGCCGAGCGTCGACTTGCGCGGCGAGATCGTCGTAATCGCCGATAGCGACATCCGCGTGGACCGGCGCTATCTGCGTGCGCTGGCCACGTCGTTCGCAAGCCAACGAACCGGCGCTGCGACTTGCCTCTATTCGGGGATACCGAACGCGACGCTCGTCTCGCGTCTGGGCGCGCTGCAGATCGAGGATGGCTTCATCCCATCGGTGCTGGTCGCGATCGCGTTGGGCAAGCTGCGATTCTGCTTGGGCGCCACCATGGCCGTGCGCCGGAGCGTGCTGGTGGAGATCGGCGGGCTGGCCGCGCTGGGCGATCAGCTTGCCGACGATCACGCGCTCGGCGAGATGGTGACTGAGCGCGGGTACGAGGTCGAGCTTTCGCGATACGTCGTCAAGACGACCGTCGCCGAAACGACGCTGCGCGATCTTTGGTCGCACGAGCTGCGATGGGCGCGCACGAATCTGGCGCTCGCCCCGGCCGGCTACGCGTTCTCCTTCCTCATGTACGCGCTACCGCTTGCGCTACTCTACCTCATCGCGGTGCGCAATCTCGCGTGGGGCTTGCCGCTCCTCGCCGTTGTGCTCGCTCTGCGCGCCGGCCTTCATCACGCCGCGCGCGCTGCGCTGAGCGTCTCGCACCCCAGCGATCTGTCGTTGGTCCCGCTGCGCGACTTCCTGAGCCTCGCGGTCTGGGCCGCGAGCTTCTTCGGCCGTCGCGTCCGCTGGCGCGCGCAGACCTACCGAACCGGCCGCCTTTAGCGACTTCTTAGGGCGTGAGCGCTTTAGAGCCGAGGGTCTGAAGATTGACGCCGTTCTCGCTGAGAATCGTTCCCTCGACGCGCTGAAGCTCGACGACCGCCTTGTTGAGGTCGGTCTGCGCCTGGAGCTCGCGCCCGCGCGCCTGCTCGAGCTCGACCTGACGTTGCAGCACCAGGAACGTGGTCGACGCGCCCCGGTTGAACTTGCGGACTTCGCTCGCGTAGACCGCCTCGGCGGCCTGGCGCGACTGGCTTGACGCATAGAGCCGCGAGAGCGCCGATTGATAGCTCTGCAGCGCATTGCGCGCTTCGAAGGTGATGCGCTGCTGGACGCCTTGCGTTTGAATCGCCGCCTGACGCTCTTCCTCTCGCGCGGCGCCCATCAATCCCCGCGCAACGCCGTTCTGCAACGGGAAGCTCACGTTGAACGAGACGTTGAACGCCGGGAAGGCTCCCGCCCACAAATTGTGATAGGCCATCGCCATCTTGCCCTGCGTGTTCGGCGGCGGAGTGGGGCAAACGCCGGCCGGATTGTTGGCACACGATGCTTCTTCAAATGCCGGAACGGGAGCGAGCAAGCCCGCGAAGCCGTTGCTCATGTACTGCACTTGCAGGTCGGCCTCCGGCAGTGCCTGGTTTCTTGCGTAAGCGCGGTCGAGATCGGCCTGCTGCTGCTGATCCTGCGCTTGGCGCACTTCGGGCCGATAGCGTTGGGCCAGCGCCACGATCGCGTCCAGATCTCCGGCGCTCGGCAACTGGAGCGCCGGAGATGAGGGCACGAGGTTGGCATGCCAGATAGGGTCGTTCGGACTGGTTACGATCAGGCTCTTGAGCTGCGTCTGCAGTTCCGAAACGGTTTGCAACGCCGCGAAAACGTTGTCCTGAAACGTCGAGACTTGGGTCTGCGACTCCACCACGTCGATCGGGGCGGCTGCACCTCGCCTGGCCAGCCGCACGTTGCTCTGTTGCTGGATGACTGCTTCCTTGAGAGCCTCTTGCTCGATGGCAACGCTGCGCCACGCGGCGACCAAGTTCCAGTAGGCATCCTCGACCTGCGAAATGGTGTTGGAGGCGTCGATCAACGCCTGAGCGGCGTTCGAGTCGGCGTTGATCAGCGAGAGCTTCAACTCGCGTCGGGCTGCGTTGATTCCGAAGTTTCTGAGTAGCGGTTGCGTGACCGAGAGATTGAGCGAGGCTTGGTAGTACGGGTTGAATGAGTTGATGAGCGTATTGTTGTAGGTGCGCGTCTGGGTAATGCCGGCCGAGTAGGCCATGCCGCTGCGGGTCGTTCCCGTAATGCCATACTGGAACGAGGATTGGTGCTGGATAACGTTGCCGGGGCCTTCTTCCTGGCACGGATAGGGGGTTGCGAACGGGAAAGGATTGATGCACTCA
Organism: Vulcanimicrobiota bacterium; assembly: GCA_030043675.1. Classification (GTDB taxonomy): domain Bacteria; phylum Vulcanimicrobiota; class Vulcanimicrobiia; order Vulcanimicrobiales; family Vulcanimicrobiaceae; genus Cybelea. The sequence continues at coordinate 4,310 of JASHXG010000161.1, read as the reverse complement.
TGTGTGCCGACCTCGCCCGGCCCCGAGAAGAAGATATTTTCACCCGGCGTCACCGAGAAGCTCGATGACGGCTCGAGCTGGAGTTGCACGTCGTAGGTGCCCTTCGCCTGAACGACGCGGTAGCGCGCAATTCGCAGGTTCGAGGCGGAAACGGCGAGATTCGGATTGCGGAGCAGCGCCATCGCAACCGCATCCTGAAGCGCTATGCCGACAAAGGGCTGCTGCGTGACCCCGACGATCGCCGGGGAGCTCGGTGCGGCGGTGGGCGCCCGATAGCCGGACCCAACTTTCGGTACGGCCGGAAAGAGCGGCGAGGGCATTGCCGTCGGCAAGACCGCCCGGCGCGGCAGAGCGTCGTCGGGATGGGCCGACGTGCGTTGCAGCGGCACGGTGGCCAAAGCAACGGCCGTTACGGCGACGATCGCCGGAATCGCGCGAGCTCTCACTTGCGATGCTTAGCGCGCCAGCGCCTCGGTCCCGAGCGTCTGAAGATTGACGCCGTTGTTGGTGAGAATCGTCCCTTCGACGCGCTGCAGCTCGACGACGGATTGGTTGAGATCGGTCTGCGCCTGCAGCTCGCGCCCGCGCGCTTGCGCCAGCTGAACCTGTCGCTGCAGCACCAAGAATGTCGTCGACGCGCCCTGATGGAACTTGCGGACTTCGCTCGCGTAGACCGACTCGGCCGCTTCGCGCGACTGGCGCGCCGCATTCAGCCGCGAGAGCGCCGACTGGTAGCTCTGCAGTGCGTTGCGGGCCTCGGCGCCGATGCGCTCCGAGACGCCTTCGAGCAGAATGGCAGCCTGCCGGGACTCCTCGCTCGCCTCGCCGCGCAGGCCCCGCGCGACGTTTCCTTGGATCGGGTAGCCGACGACGAGGGCGATGTTGAAGGTCGGAAAGTAGCCCGCCCACATGTTGTGGTACGCAAATGCCATCGTGCCTTGCGTCTGCGGCGGCGGCGTTGGACACGCCACCAGCGGCGCGCATATCTCCGTCAGAAACGCCGGAACCGGCGCGAGCAGTCCGGCGAAGCCGTTGCTCAAGTACGTTGCCTGGACGTCGGCTTGTGGCAGGGACTGATTCTTGGCAAAGGCGCGATCCAGATCGGCCTGCAGCCGCTTGTCCTCGGCTTGTCTCACCTCGGGCCGGTTCTGGTGCCCCTGCGCTACGATCGTCTCGAGATCTCCGGCGCTCGGCAACTGTCCGACATCCGAGGATGGAACCAGGTTGGCACGCCAGATCGGGTCGGCTGCGTCCGTCACCACCAGACTCTTGAGTTGATTCTGCAGCTGCGACACGTTCTCTAACGCCGAAAAAACGTCGTCCTGGAAGGTGGCGACTTGCGTTTCCGATTCCACCGCATCGATCGGGGCGGCCGCGCCGCGTTTGGCCAGGCGGACGTTGCTCTGCTGCTGCAAGATCGCTTCGCGCAACGCTTCCTCCTGGATCGCAACGTTGCGCCAGGCCGCCACCAGGTTCCAGTATGTGTCTTCGACCTGCGCGATCGTGTTGGAGGTGTCGATTAGCGCCTGCGCCGTGGTCGCGTCGGCGTTGACCAGCGCGAGCTTGAGCTGACGCTTGGCCGCGTTCATCCCGAAGTTTTTGAGGAGCGGCTGCGTAACGGAGAGATTCAACGAGGCCAAATAGTACGGGTTATAGGCGTTGAAGATCGTATTGTTGTAAGTGCGCTGTTGTTGAATTCCCGCTTGATAGGTGGTTCCGTTCTCGAGCTGGCCACCGACGCCGTACTGAAAGGTCGACTGGTGCTGGATGATGTCGCCCGGCCCCTGAGTGAAGATCGCCGAAGGACCCGAGCCGTACTTTCCGACCTCGCCAGGGCCTGCCTCGAGGAGATTCTGCGGCGGTTGCACCGAGAAGCTCGAAGAGGGCTCCAAGTGCAGCTGAACGTCGAACGCGCCTTTGGCCTGCACGATGTCGTATCGCGCCACCCTGAAGTTCGACGCCGAGACCGCGAGGTTGGGATTGCGCAGCAGCGCCATCGCGATCGCATCTTGCAGCGAGATGCCGACGAACGGCTGCTGCGTAACCCCGATGATCTGCGCGGCGCTCGGCGCAACTTGCGGTGCCCGATAGCCCGGCGCGACGCTCGGCAGAACCGGAAGGACCGCCGTCGGGATCGCCGTGGGAATCGTGGCGCGCGCCGGCAGATTACTGTCCGTCTGAGCAGAGATGCGTTCGAACGGCAGCACCGAGATTGCCAAGGCAAGAACGGCAACGATCGCCGAAATGTTACGAGTCTTCATCTTCATCCCTCCGCCCTCGCGTGGAGGCGCGGTCTGTTGAGTAAGAGGACCAAAGGCGCCAGTGAGATCGTGATGATCGCGACCCAGCGCGAGGTATCCGCGTAGGATTGTACCGCAGCTTGGCCGTCTACCAGATTTCCCAGTCTTTGGAGCGCATCGCTCGAACCCTGGCCGTTGCCGGCCGCAGCGATGTATTGGGCCGTCGCCGGGTGCGCCAGCGTTTGGGCGCTCGCGAGCTCCGTCTGATGGACCGTCATGCCGCGCACCAGCAGGGTGATCAGAACGGCGGTCGCGATACTCCCGCCGACTTGACGCGAAAGGTTGAAAAATGCCGACGTCGAGGCTACGGCCGAGGAAGGCACCCCGCCCAACACGGCCACTGAGAGCGGCACGAATATCTGCGAGAGCCCGATTCCACTGATGATCAACGGCAGAACCAGGCTGCCAAACTCGGATTGCGGGGTGGTGACGTTGGCCAGCATCCAGTTCGATACCGCCAGCAGAACGAAACCGACCGCCACCGAGATGCGCGGATCGATCACCCCGCGCCCCGCCAACGCCGCGGTAATCGGCGTGAAGAGCATGATCGCGCCGGCACGCACCATGATCGTGAGTCCGGAGAGCGTCGCGGTGAAATCCAGCGAGTTTTGCAGGTATTGCGGCAAGATGATGATCGACCCGTAGAGGCTCACGCCGAGAACGGCGCCGAGCACGCTTCCGGCCGCGACCTGGCGCAAGCGCAAGACGTGCAGGTCGACCACTGGAATCGTCGATCGCAGCGTCCACCATACGAACGATCCCAGGCCGGCGATCGTGGTCAGCGTGAAGAGCCGAATCCGCTCATCGTCGAACCAGTCGTACTGCTGACCTTGCTCGAGCACGTACTGCATCGAGCCCAGGCCGATCGCGAGCAAGATCAACCCGATCCAATCCAGGCGCCGGTACTGAGGGTCGGCGGGATTGCGCAAGTACGTCCAGATCAAGGCGCCCGCGACGATGCCGACCGGCAGATTGATGAAGAAAATCCAGTGCCAGTTCCAGTTGTCGGTGATCCATCCGCCCAGCACCGGGCCGAGCGCCGGCCCGACGATCACGCCCATCGCGAAGATGCCTTGTGCTTGTCCTTGCTCTTGCAGCGTGTAGGTATCGCGCAGAATCGCCTGCGAGGTCGAGATCAGTCCGCCGCCGCCTAAGCCTTGGACGACGCGCCAAAAGACCAGCTGTCCGAAGCTGCCTGACAGGCCGCACATGAGCGACGCAATGGTGAAGATCACAATCGAAGCAAAGAAATACTGCCGCCGCCCGAAACGTGCCGCCAGCCATGGCGTGATTGGTATCACCACGACGTTGGCGATGATGTAACCGGTCACGATCCACGCGCCCTCGTCGACGGCTACGCCGAAGTTGCCCTGGATATTCGGCAGCGAAACGTTCACGATCGTCGTGTCGATGATCTCGAGGAGGGTGGCCGCGATGACCGCGACGCTCACGATGACCCTGCGCAGGCCGTGCTCGACGACCACGCGTTGTTCCATGGCGGGAGTCTCCTTGTTGGGGAGCTACTTCACTTTGACGAAGGTTTCGACGCTCATACCCACACGCAGCGGCATGTCGGGACGCGGATCATCCACGTAGATGCGAACCGGAATGCGTTGCGTTACCTTCACGAAGTTACCGGTGGCGTTTTGCGCCGGCACTAGGGCATAAGTGTTTTGCGATGCGGGGTTGATTGACGCGACGTGGCCATGGAAGACGACGCCGCGGTATGCATCCACGCGGATGTCGGCAGGCGCTCCGACCCGAATGTTGCCCATCTGCGTCTCTTTATAGTTGGCCGTGATATAGATGCGATGCGGGATGAGCGTCATCAGCGTCAAGCCGGCGCTCACCGTTTGGCCCACCTGGGCGCTCTTTTCGCCGACGTAGCCATCGATCGCCGAGTGGATATGCGTGTAAAGGACGTTCTGCTTGGCGATGTAGAGCGCGGCCCTGGCCGACGCCACTTGACTCGGATCGGCGGCCTGCGCGAGTTTGCCTTGCGCGCTGAGC